>JAEWFU010000095.1 GCA_023388675.1 Pseudomonadota bacterium
ACCTGGTGCAGAAGGCGGTGGAGATGGGCGCCGGCGTGCTGCAACCGGTCATCACCCAGCACACGCAGAACACCAGAACCCCGCTGGGGAAATTCGAAGCGAACGCGATCGAGGCGGCGGAGCAATGCGGAGTGCTGGCGGTTCCTCCGGTGCGCGCCACAGTAAAGCTGGAGCGGCTGCTCGCTGAATGGGAGCCGGACCGGCGGCTGATCTTCTGCGACGAGGACGCGGCAACGAACAACCCGGTGCCGGTCTTGCAGGCGATTAACGAAACCAGGCTCGGATTGCTTGTGGGTCCGGAAGGCGGCTTTTCCGACGACGAGCGGCGGATGCTGCGCGCGTTGCCCTTCGTGACCGCGATACCTCTTGGCCCGCGCATCCTGCGTGCGGACACGGCGGCGGTTGCTGCGCTTGCCGTCATCCAGGCCACCATCGGCGACTGGAGCTAATGGATAGGAGGCCGCGTCGACCCTTTCAACGCGCGGTAATCAACTTAGCGTCAACGTCCTGTCAGGATTTTTCGCTTGATCGCACGCCGTTCTTTCGTTCAACACTCGCGCGCCGTCGCAAGAACGGCCGGCCGGGCATTTAAGTTAAGGAAACGACATGGCGCGCGACACGACCGATTTCCGGCCGATCGAGGGTATGGACGAACTGGTCTCTTATTTGAACGCTGGCAACAAGCCGCGCGATCAATGGCGAATCGGCACCGAGCACGAGAAGTTTCCGTTCTATATCGATGGCAATGCTCCCGTACCCTATGGCGGCGACCGCGGGATCAAGGCGCTGCTGGAAGGCATGCAGCGCGTGCTCGGATGGGAGCCGATCGTCGATGCCGGTCACATCATCGGACTGGTGGAGCCGACCGGGCAGGGCGCGATCTCGCTCGAGCCGGGCGGTCAGTTCGAGCTGTCCGGCGCGCCGCTTGAAACGATCCACCAAACCTGCCGTGAGGGCAATGCCCACCTTGCCCAGCTTCGGGAGATCGCCGAGCCGCTGGGCATCCGCTTCCTCGGCCTTGGCGGCAGCCCGAAATGGACGCTGGCCGAGACGCCGCGCATGCCGAAATCGCGCTACGACATCATGACCGCCTACATGCCCAAGGTCGGCAAACAGGGCCTGGACATGATGTACCGGACCTGCACGATCCAGGTGAACCTCGACTTCGAGAGCGAGGCGGACATGCGCCGCAAGATGCAGGTCTCGCTGAAGCTGCAACCGCTGTCGACCGCGCTGTTCGCCAACTCGCCCTTCACCGAGGGGCGGCCCAACGGCCTGCAGAGCTGGCGGGGCGAGATATGGCGCGATACCGACAACCAGCGGGCGGGGTTGCTGGAATTCTGTTTCTCGCCCGATTTCGGCTTCGCCGACTATGTCGAATGGGCTCTCGACGTGCCTATGTACTTCCTCATTCGCGAGGGGCGCTACTTCGACGTGACACACGTCACCTTCCGCCAGTTCATGAACGGAGCGCTGCGCGATAGCGTGCCGGACGGGCTGCCGACGATGGGCGACTGGGCCAACCATCTGTCGACGCTGTTTCCCGACGTGCGGCTGAAGCGCTTCCTCGAGATGCGTGGCGCCGACGGCGGCCCGTGGCGTCGCATCTGCGCACTGCCCGCATTCTGGGTCGGCCTGCTCTACGACGAGGCAGCACTGGATGCAGCGGAAACGCTGACCAGGGACTGGACGTTCGCCGACGTGGAGGCGATGCGCAACGCAGTGCCGGCCCAGGGGCTTTCGACGCCGTATGGCAACAGGACGTTGCGCGAGGTCGCACGCGACGTGCTCGACATCGCGCGAGGCGGCCTTGCCCGCCGCGCCCGCAAGAACCGCGAAGGCTATGATGAGACCGGCTTCCTTGCCCCTCTGGAGGAAGTGGTCGCGCGCGGGAGCACCAGCGCCGAGGAAATGCTGAAGGCCTACAATACGCGCTGGGGTGGTTCGATCGAACCGGTGTTCATGGAATATGCGTATTAAGGTTGCGGCTGGGCCACAGGATCGCCAGCACCCACCGCGCGGGATCACAACACGCCAGCCGTGACTGACCTTCTTCAGGCCGCAAGCGGCCCGGCAAGGTGGATCGCAACTCTGTTCCGCCCTTGCCGTTTCGAACGGTAGCGCGCCGCATCGGCTTTCTGCAGCGCACCGTCGAGATTGGCTTCCACGGGTAGATACCGCGCTACGCCAACGCTGATCGTGGGGTGGACGGAGAGTTTTCGCGCGGCAACCGCCTCGGCGAATGCCTGCCTGATACGTTCGGCAACCTGCGCGGCCTGATCGGGGGGAGACGTCCCTGAGAACGGCGACAAACTCATCGCCACCCTGGCGGGCGAACAGATCTCCAGGCCGCAAGTTCGCTCTGGCGACGGAGGAAAGAAGCCGAAGTATCCCGTCGCCCTCATTATGACCATGCCTGTCGTTCAGTTCCTTGAAGTGATCGATGTCGATGGCGAGGACTGATTGGGCCTTGGCGGCAAGCGCGGCGAAAGAGCGCGTCAGACCGGCACGATTGAGGGCATCGGTCAGCGGATCACGGTGCGCGCGCTCGACAAGTTCGTTGTGGTTCCGCTCCGACCCCATCAGCAGCATGATCATGCTGCGCATCATGATGAACATGACCGCAGAGACAGCGAGCCAGACGTGGGCGCCATCGCCAGCCCCAAATAGCCCGGACCCGCCAAGCTGGCCGGAGAACGCCAGTGCAGCGCGGACGAAAAAGATCAGCGCCGTTGCCATGAAGAGGCCGGCGAGGAACAATCCGGACCGCAGTCCGTCGCGCCGTGCGATCCACAGGCCCTCGCGCGCGATTGCGAGATCGATGACACAACTAATGGCGGACCCGAAAATGATATAGCCGGCGGCGGCCGAAGCGTTGTTCATCACCAGAACGTAGAACAGGCCGCCGGCCACAATCGCCATCGCATACCGGTGCGGCCGCACCGGACGGCCGGAGAACACGCGAACCGACGTCAGCATGAGCACATAGCCCGCCAGAATGGCAACATTGCCGGTTTCGACCGATATGAAGTTCGGAACGAAGTCGCGAAGCGCGATGAGGCCGATGCCTACGCCGATCAGAAGGTTGCTTACCCCCCACCACAGCGACCAGCGCTCGAAACGGCCTGTTGCATAGATTGCAAGCTGAACAAGCCCGAGAATTACAAGTGTCATCGAGCCGACGACATAAATCGTTCGCAGATCGAGCA
>JAEWFU010000133.1 GCA_023388675.1 Pseudomonadota bacterium
TGCATCGCCGACGGCTCCATATCGTGCGACGGCTGCCAGCAGGACGCCCAGAAGCAGCCCGTTGAGCGTGTGCCAGAGGAAGTGCGTGCCGAGCGGCATGGCTTCGCACACATGCGGGTCGAGTGCACGGAAGCTGACGGATACGATGAAGATGCCGGCGGCTGCCAGGTTGTACCAGCCGGCCGGGTGTCCGCTTCGCAGAACCAGCAGACCGAATACGAACAGCGCCAGGAACGGCGGCAGGTAGCCGGTCGAACCGTTGGAGGCGTCACGCAGCCAGTCGGGCACGAGCGCGGTGAGAACGCCGGCCACGACATAAAACACCAAGAAAACTGCCAGCGAAGAGGGCCACGAAAAGCCCATGAATCGGCGCAGGTTGAACAGCGTATAGGCAAGCGTGAAGCCGGCTATCGGCAGGATGTCGGCCCACATGGTGAGCCGGGTGGCGAAGGTGTGGAAGAGGAAGGAGCCGACGCCGATCGCCACCACCCACCAGCACAGCAATTCAGAGAAGGGATCTCCGCCCCGCCGCCGCGTTGCATAAAGGCCCCACAGGCCGGCCACGACGAAGGCGAGATTGGTCAGTGCGTTGACCGGTTCCGACCAGAATTCCACTCCGGTACGCTCGCAGTAGAGGTCGAAACGGGTCTGTAGATCGTCAAACATCGGTAGCTCCGGAATACGGCGTCGGCGATTGGTACAAAAATTTCACCGCAACGTGACTTTCCGTTGAGGACCTCGATGCCTAATCTGCGCAGCCATCAAAAAGGGTCCGGTCGGGGACCCGACAGGGAAATTCGGAAACAACCATTGGGCGTGAACCTTTTGAGGCTGGCGACAGCCGTGCTCCTGCTTGCATTGCCCTATGGCGCGCTCGCCGAGGAAAATGTCAAGCGGCCGAAGGCCGTCGTGGAGCTCTTCACAAGCCAGGGATGCAATTCCTGTCCGCCGGCGGACGAGATGCTGAGCCGCCTCGCACTGGCCGGCGATGTCGTGGCGCTCGCCTATCACGTCGACTACTGGGACTATCTCGGCTGGCGCGACACGCTTGCCAGCGCCGACAACACGGCACGCCAGCAGGAATATAACCGCGCCTTCGGAAACCGCTCCGTCTATACGCCTCAGGCGATCGTCAACGGCCGCCAGCAGATGAACGGTGCCAAGCGTGGCAAGGTCGAGGCGGCAATCGAACGCATGGCCCGCACCTCGGAAGGAATGGTCGTCGACGTCAAGGTCTCCTACAGCGGCGACTCGGTCATCATCGAGACCGGTGAACTGCCGCGTTCGGTCGACGAGGCGCATGTGGCGCTGGTCTATTTCAATGCGGCAAGCGAGGTGGAGATCACCCGTGGTGAAAACCGCGGCCGTAGCTTTACCTACCTGAACGCGGTGTCCGGCTTTCATTCGGCGGGCATGTGGCACGGGAAGAAGGCGCGGTTCGAATTGCCGATGAGCGAGGTCGCCAAGAAGGGTGCCGGCGGCTGCGCGGTGCTCGTGCAGGAGATGGTGTCCGGCGGGCTGCCCGGCCCGATCCTGGGCGCGGCGATCGTTACCCGTCCCCCAAACTGGTGAAGACGCCGCCGGGCGGTCCCTGTAAAAACAAAAACCGGCACTGAGACCAGCGCCGGTGATTGCTTGCTTTGGGATCGTCGTGCCGTCGACGCCCGGGCATTCACCCGGAGTTGGTTCGATCCGACCTTGCCCCGTGGGCGGGGGGCTTGGGGTTACAGGGCCTTGCCGGACCGAACCGTCTCAGGCAACGAGGGGATGGTCGCCACACAATGGGGCGTCAGCTTGGATAAAATACGGCGACAATAAGGCAAGTCATCACCAATGACGACATATGGTGGCACTTTGTGATGCGATGTGAGGGAACTTTTTCGACGGCACGCGAAAAGAGTCGCGTGACCCGGGTTCGGCGACAGGGCTTGCATTTCCGGTCTGGAAGCGCGACCCTCGATCGTCGTCGAACTGTCACGAAAGGCCACTGCATGACCGATCACGGCACCGGAGCGGAGGGTAAGGACGATTCCGGAATATTGATCCCGCTCCACGAAAGGCGGCGTGAGCGGGATGAGCTTCCGGTAACCTTTCACCGCCGGGAACTCGATCAAATCCTGAAAATCTACGGCACGATGGTCGCGGCAGGCGAATGGCGCGACTATGCCATCGACCATCTGCGGGACCGTGCGGTGTTCTCGGTCTTCCGGCGCACCAGCGAGGTGCCGCTCTACCAGATCGTCAAGACGCCGGCGCTGGCGCGCCGGCAGGGCGCGTTTTCGGTGGTTGCCGCGAGCGGTATGATCCTCAAGCGAGGACATGAACTCGGCCGCGTGCTTGCCGTGTTCGACAAGCCGCTGAAGCTGGTCGGCACCTGAACCCGCTTCCCGGGTTCTCCCGGCACGCCATGTCCGGCGCGCCGGAATTCCGCCTCTATGCCAGATCGAGCGGATGGACGATGAGGCGGCCGCCGTTTTCGCCCAGATAGGCCTCGATCCCGTATACATCGCGTAGCCGCGCGGCGGTGAGAACGTCCTGGGGAGGACCGTCTGCAACGACCGCTCCATCGGCCAGCAGCACCAGCCTCGAACACCAGCGCGCGGCAAGGCCCAGATCGTGCAGGCAGGCGATCACGCTTCGTCCTTCGCCTGCAAGTCCGGCAAACACGCGCATCAGCGTGATCTGGTGCGCGGGATCGAGCCCGGCAGTGGGCTCGT
This sequence comes from Pseudomonadota bacterium, assembly GCA_023388675.1. Lineage (GTDB taxonomy): Bacteria > Pseudomonadota > Alphaproteobacteria > Rhizobiales > Rhizobiaceae > Aerobium. Next base: position 2,718 of record JAEWFU010000133.1, read on the forward strand.
CGGCCAGCATCAGCGGTGCCTCCTGTGCCAGCGCACGCGCGATCAGCACCCGTGCCTTTTCGCCGCCGGAGAGTTCGGTTGCACGCCGGTCCGCGAAAGTCTCGACGTCCATGCGCCGCATCGCCTCGCGTACGGCTGCCTCGTCCGCGGTGCCCGGGCGGGCGAAAGGCGGCAGGTGGGGCGCGCGGCCGAGGCAGACGAGGCGCTCGACGGTGACCGGCCAGGCGATCTCACGCTCCTGGGGCAGGTAGGAGACCAGTTTGGCGCGTTGCGATGCGCTCATCGATGCGGCTGCCCGGCCGCCAAGTTCGATATTGCCTTGGGACGGCGTCAAGCCGAGGATGGTGCGCAGCAGGGTCGACTTCCCGGCCCCGTTGGGCCCGATCAGGCCTTCGAATTCGCCTTCCTTGACCGTCAGTGCGACGTCGCGCAGCACGGTCTTGCCACCGA
>JAEWFU010000182.1 GCA_023388675.1 Pseudomonadota bacterium
AGGATCGCCGCACCGGCGATCTGTTCCGTCAGGTGGAGCCGGAGGATCTGCTGAAGTTCGGTCTCATCCCCGAATTCGTCGGCCGTCTGCCGGTGCTGGCGACGCTCGAGGATCTCGACGAGCCGGCGCTGATCCAGATCCTCACCGAACCGAAGAACGCACTGGTCAAGCAGTACCAGCGGCTTTTCGAGATGGAGAACGTGGAACTGACCTTCCACGAGAGCGCGCTTTCGGCGATCGCGAAGAAGGCGATCGAACGCAAGACCGGCGCGCGCGGCCTCCGCTCGATCATGGAAGCGATCCTGCTCGACACCATGTTCGAGCTTCCGGCGCTGGAAGGTGTGCAGGAGGTCGTCATCTCCGATGAGGTCGTCTCCGGCAATGCGCGCCCGCTCTACATCTACGCCGAGCGCGAGAAGGAAAAGGGCAACGCCAGCGCTTAGGGCTGGCGTTCCACTCCGCAACGGCTGGCATAGTTGACCGGATGCGGCCTCGTGGCGCTTGCCATCGGGCCGCATGAGCGCCATAAGCGGCGGACGGCAATGCATCCTGCCAGAGGAATCGATGAAGACCTTTTTCACGCAGTTCTTTACGTGGTGGAACGGCCAGACGCTCGGCACGCGCTTCCACACATGGCGCCACGGCACCAAGGTCGGCACGGACGAACTCGGCAACACCTATTACGAGGGCGGCAAGGATTCCGAAGGGCGTACGCGCCGCTGGGTGATTTACAACGGCTATTCCGAAGCCTCGGCGATCCCGCCCGGCTGGCATGGCTGGATGCACCACCGCACCGATGTCGCGCCGAGCAGTGAGGACTACAAGCCGCGCGAGTGGGAGAAGGCGCACAAGCCGAACCTGACGGGTTCGGCCGCAGCATACCGGCCGCGCGGCTCGGTGTTGACCGCGCAGGAACGTCCGCGCGTGACCGGCGACTACGACGCCTGGACGCCGGGTTCCTGAGCTTGTGCGGCGGGAGAGGGACACTTTTCTCGCCACATTCTTCCCATATCGAATGGCCTCTTCCCGAAACCGGATCGCGCGCCGCATGGGCAACGACAGCATGATCGAGAATGGCCGCAAACGCTTTCCTGCAAGGATGCGTAGCATCCTGCTGACCGGACTGACCGCCGCTCTGCTGGCAACCAGCGGGCCTGCCCTGGCGGAACGCGTCAGCAACCCGGTCGCCGAATTCACCGGCGTAGACAAGATCACCGGACGCATCATCACGTTCGACGTCTATGTCGACGAGACGGTGCAGTTCGGTGCGCTTCAGGTGACACCCCGGGTCTGCTATTCCGCGCCCGACACGGAGGAACCGAAGACCGATTCCTTCGTCGAGGTCGACGAGATCACGCTCGACCGCAAGATCAGGCGCATCTTCACCGGCTGGATGTTTGCCGAAAGCCCCGGCCTCAATGCCGTAGAGCATGCCGTCTATGATGTGTGGCTGAAGGCCTGCAAGGAGGAATCGCACGTTCCGCCACCGGAAGAAGCCAAGAGTTGACCGTCAGTCGTTGAAGCGCGCTTCGCCGGCAAGCGCTTCTTCGAGCAGCGTTTCATATTTCGCGCGCGGCACATCGACCGCGCCGAAGCGCTTCAGGTGCTCGGTGGTGAACTGGGTATCCAGCAGTACGAAGCCACGCTCTCGCAGCCGTTCCACCAGATGCACGAGGCAGATCTTCGAGGCATCGGTCTCGCGCGAGAACATGCTCTCGCCGAAGAAGGCGCGCCCGAGCGTGACGCCGTAGAGCCCGCCGACAAGCCGCCCCTCGCGCCATGCTTCGACCGTGTGGCAGTTGCCGCGCGTGAACAGCTCGGCATAGGCCTCCCGTATAGGCTGGTTTATCCAGGTCGACATGCGACCCGTTCGCGCTTCCGCACAGCCGTCGATGACACCGGCGAAGTCCGTATCGAAACGGATGTCGAAGTGGCCTCGCCGCGCCGTTTTCATCAGGCTTCTGGGCGCATGGAATGCATCCAGCGGAATGATGCCGCGGCTCTCCGGTCTGACCCAGAAGATCTCCGGATCGTCGGCGTTCTCGGCCATGGGGAAGACGCCCGACGCATAGGCGCGCAGCAAGAGGTCGGGCGGGATGCGTTGGCCTGGCGCGAATGGGCGTGTCATCTCAATGTTGCGCTATCAGTGCGTCCTTCGAGGCTCGCCCTCCCGCGGCGGTGCCAAGACGTTCGGCATCTGTACGGGCTCGCACCTCAGGACGAGGGACGTTGTGCCAGCGCTCTTCATCCTGAGATGCGAGCCCGCATGGACGTGGATGTTTCATGTCGCCACCCGAGGGCGAGCCTCGAAGGACGCATGGCCTGCTACTCCGCCTTAGCGAGATATTTTTCCAGCCAGTGGATGTCGTAGTCGCCATTGGCGACGTCGATGTTGCCGATCAGGTCGCGGAACAGCGGCAGCGTCGTATTGATGCCGTCGACCACGAACTCGTCGAGCGCGCGGCGCAGCCGCATCATGCATTCGACGCGATTGCGTCCGTGCACGATCAGCTTGCCGATCAGGCTGTCGTAGTAGGGCGGAATCTTGTAGCCGGAATAGGCGCCTGAATCGACGCGGATGCCGAGCCCGCCGGGCGTGTGGAAATGCGTGATCCTGCCGGGCGAGGGGACGAAGGTCTTCGGGTCCTCGGCGTTGATGCGGCATTCGATGGCATGGCCTTCGAACCGCACCTCGTCCTGCGTCACCGACAGGCCGCCGCCCGATGCGACGCGAATCTGCTCGTGGACAAGGTCGATGCCGGTGATCGCTTCCGTCACCGGATGCTCAACCTGCAGACGGGTGTTCATCTCGATGAAGTAGAATTCGCCGTTCTCGTAGAGGAACTCGATGGTGCCGGCACCGGAATATCCGAGGTCGGCGACCGCCTTGGCGCAGATGCTGCCGATCTTCTCGCGCTCGATCGCGTTGAGTGCCGGCGAATTCGCCTCTTCCCAGACCTTCTGGTGGCGGCGCTGCAGCGAACAGTCACGCTCGCCGAGGTGGATCGCCTTGCCGGCGCCGTCGCCGACGATCTGCACCTCGATATGGCGCGGCTTTTCGAGATATTTCTCGATATAGACGGCATCGTCGCCGAAGGCGGCACCCGCTTCCGTGCGCGCCGTATTCAGCGCAACCAGCAGGTCCT
>JAEWFU010000245.1 GCA_023388675.1 Pseudomonadota bacterium
AGATCGGCGATTCCGCCGCGACAGATGCGGCGATCGCCAAGGCGACCCACGTGACGAAGATGCACATCGTCAACAACCGGCTGGTGCCAAACGCGATGGAACCGCGCGCGGCACTGGGCCACTACGATAAGGGCGAGGATCACTACACCTGCTGGACCACGTCGCAGAACCCGCATGTCGCGCGTCTGGTGATGAGCGCGTTCTACAATGTCGCGCCGGAGAACAAACTGCGGGTGATCGCGCCGGATGTCGGCGGCGGCTTCGGCTCCAAGATCTTCATCTACCCCGAAGAAATCGTCTGCCTGTGGGCCTCCAAGCGCGCCGGCGTGCCGGTCAAATGGGTGGCCGACCGGACGGAGAGCTTCCTGACCGACGCACATGGTCGCGACCATGTGACGGAGGTGCAGCTCGCCTTCGACGCGGATAACAAGATGACGGCTCTCAAGGTCGACACTGTCGCCAATTTCGGCGCCTACATGTCGCTGTTTTCTTCCTCGGTGCCGACCTACCTCTACGCCACGCTGCTCTCGGGCCAGTACGTCATTCCGGCGATCCACGCCAATGTGCGCGCGGTCTACACCAACACGGCCCCCGTCGATGCCTATCGCGGGGCAGGGCGACCCGAGGCGACCTATCTGCTGGAGCGCGTGGTGGAGACGGCCGCACGCGAGCTCGGCGTTTCGCCGGCCGAGCTGCGGCGCAAGAACTTCATCCGCGAGTTCCCGTACCAGACGCCCGTGATTATGGCTTACGACGCCGGCGACTACGAGACGTCGCTGGAAGCGGCCATGAAGGCTTCCGATTATGCCGGCTTCGAGAGGCGCCGTGAAAAGGCGAAGAAGCAAGGCAAGCTGCGCGGCATCGGCATGAGCTGCTACATCGAGGCCTGCGGCATCGCGCCGTCCGCGGCGGTGGGTTCGCTCGGCGCCGGTGTCGGCCTTTGGGAAAGTGCGGAAGTGCGGGTCAACGCGGTCGGCACGATCGAGGTGCTGACCGGTTCGCACAGTCACGGCCAGGGTCATGAGACCACGTTCTCGCAGCTCGTGGCTGATCGCTTCGGCGTGCCGCTCGACACTGTCTCCATTGTCCATGGCGACACCGACAAGGTGCAGATGGGCATGGGAACCTACGGCTCTCGCTCCGGCGCCGTCGGCATGTCGGCCGTGGTCAAGGCGCTCGACAAGGTTGAGGCCAAGGCCAAGAAGATCGCCGCCCACCTGATGGAGGCCGACGAAGGCGACATCGTCATCGAGAACGGCGAGCTCAAGGTCGCGGGCACCGACAAGTCGGTGCCATGGTTCCAGCTCGCGCTTGCCGCCTACACGGCGCACAACCTGCCGGGCGGCATGGAACCGGGCTTGAAGGAGGGCGCGTTCTACGACCCGACCAACTTCACCTTCCCGGCGGGCTGCTACATCTGCGAGGTCGAGGTCGATCCCGATACGGGTGAGACGGATATCGTGCAGTTCGTGGCCGCCGACGACTTCGGCAACATCATCAACCCGATGATCGTCGAGGGGCAGGTGCATGGCGGCATCGCGCAGGGCATCGGCCAGGCGCTGCTGGAAGGCGCCCATTACGATCCCGCGTCGGGTCAGCTTCTGACGGCCAGCTACATGGACTATACCATGCCGCGCGCCGACGATCTGCCGTCCTTCAAGGTCTCGACCTCGAACACGCCATGCCCGGGCAACCCGCTCGGTATCAAGGGTTGCGGCGAGGCGGGCGCGATCGGCTCGCCGCCGGCGGTCATCAACGCCGTCACCGACGCAATTCGAAACAACGACCTGACCATGCCGGCAACGGCACAGAAGGTCTGGTCGGCGTTGCAGGGTTAGAAGCGAATAGCGAATAGCGAATAGCGAATAGGGAGTAGCGAATAGGGAAGCAAAGCGACGGCGGCCGGGCGAAAATCCCTACTCGCTATTCGCTACTCCCTATTCGCGCTCTCCCGAAGGGAGATACACATGTACCAGACCAACTACCATCGCGCTTCCTCCGTCGCCGACGCCGTGAAGCTTCTCAAGAAGGCCGAGGACGGCAAGTTCGTCTCCGGTGGCATGACGCTGATTCCGGCAATGAAGACACGGCTTGCCGCCCCGTCCGATCTCGTCGACTTGCGCCACGTACCCGAGCTGAAAGGCGTGAAGATTTCCGGAAAGACCGTGACGATCGGCGCCGCCACGACCCACGCCGAGGTCGCCGCGAACGCCAAGCTCGCCTCGGTCTGCCCGGCGATCTGCCATCTGGCGGCGCATATCGGCGACCCGCATGTGCGTCACATGGGCACCATCGGCGGTTCGGTCGCCAACAACGATCCGGCGGCCGACTATCCGGCCGCACTCCTTGCATTGGGGGCGACCGTCGTCACCAACAAGCGCGAGATCACTGCGGACAAGTTCTTCACCGGCCTGTTCGAGACCGCGTTGAAGGATGACGAGATCGTCACCGCGGTCACTTTCACCGCGCCGGCGAAGTGCGGCTACGCCAAGTTCCCGAACCCGGCCTCGCGTTACGCGATGACGGGCGTCTTCGTCGCCAAGGCGAAGGACGGGGTCAGGGTGGCGGTGACGGGGGCAGGCGAGGACGGCGTGTTCCGCTCGAAGGAGATCGAGGCCGCGTTGTCGAAGAACTTCGACGCCTCGGCGCTGGAAGGCGTTTCCGTTTCGGCGAAGACGATGATGAGCGACATCCACGCCAACGCCGAATACCGTGCCAACCTCGTCGTTGTCATGGCCAAGAGAGCGGTGGCATCGGCAAACGGCTGAAGGGCGGGCATTGTCGCGCGGAGGCGAAGGGAAGGGGCTGCGCGGCCCTTCTCCTTGGCAAGCGGCCCGGGATGCCTATGATGCGTCTGGTCAATCCTTGGCTGTGACGCGGCGATGCGCATGTTCCTGATCCTGCTTGTCTGTGCGCTCGTCCTTGTTGCGGCGTCATTCCTCGCAGCACTTTCCTACGGTCATTTCGCCCGCCACGCGCGCGGTGAGGACATGCGGGCGCTGTCCACCGACCCGGCCTTCACCATCCTGGATAGGGGCATCGGCCCGCGCGTGGAGGCGCAGCATGGCCGTAGCGGCCTGACCTTGCTGCCCGACAATCTCGACGCCTTCGCTGCGCGTGCGTTGACCGCCCGTGCAGCAGCCCGCAGCCTCGATCTTATGTACTATTACTGGCTGGACGACCTGACCGGACGTCTCCTCGCCAACGAGCTTATTGAGGCCGCGGACCGCGGCGTGCGGATCCGGCTGCTGCTCGACGACATCAACGCGAGCGGCAAGGACAGCATCTATCTGGCGCTCGACGCGCATCCGGCCATTTCGGTGCGGCTGTTCAACCCCAGCCGTGCACGCGACGGCGGATTGCAGCGCGGGCTCGAAATGGTGCTGCGCGCCTTCAGCGTCACACGGCGCATGCACAACAAGGCCTGGATCGCCGATGGCAGACTTGCCATCGTCGGCGGGCGCAACATCGGCGACGAATATTTCGACGCCGCCGAAACCTCCAATTTCCGCGACATCGACATGCTGATGATGGGGCCGCTGGTCCAGCAGACGGAAGCGATCTTCGACAGCTTCTGGAACAGCGACGTCTCAATGCCGATCAGCGCGCTCGCGAAAGCGCGGGAAGGCGGACTGGAGACGCTCCAGACGGGTCTTTCCCAACTGCCACGAACCGATGAGGCGGCACCCTATGTCGAACGCGTGCTGGAGCGCATCTCGGTGCTCTCCATGCTCGACGGCGGCCTGCCGACCTACTGGACGAGCGAGGCCAAGGTCGTTTCCGACCCGCCTGAAAAGGCGCTGGCCCAGAACCCGGACAACTGGATGATGACGACGCTGATGCCGGTCATCGCTTCCGCCGACCGTTCGGTAGAGATCACGTCGCCCTATTTCGTGCCCGGTGTCGAGGGAACGGCCGGGCTGACAGGCATGGTCGCGAATGGTGTCGATGTTGCGGTGCTGACCAACTCGCTCGCTGCCACGGACGTAGCGGCTGTACATGGCGGCTACGCCCCTTATCGGCCGCAACTGCTTGCCGGCGGCGTGCGGCTTTTCGAACTCCAGCCCCATGCCCGGCCGTCCGACATGTCGCTTTTCGGTTCGAGCGCTGCGAGCCTGCATACCAAGGCCTTCACCGTGGACGGCGAGACCGGCTTCGTCGGGTCGTTCAATTTCGATCCGCGTTCTGCGTCGCTCAATACGGAAATGGGCGTGCTGTTCGTTGAAGAAGGTCTGGTAGGCCGTATGCGGCAGATCTTCGCCGACGAGACAGCGCCAGCCATGAGCTATCGGGTCTATCTCGATCCCCAGGGCGATCTGCGCTGGGAAGGCGAGCGGGACGGCGCGATGCAAGTCCACGATCGCGAACCGGAGGCGGGACTGACGCGTCGCATCATCGCCAGGATCGTCTCCTGGCTGCCGATCGAATCCCAGCTTTGACCGGCGCGCCCGCCAATGCGACAATGCGGCTTCGCTGACGCGCAAGCGGAACCGTCATGCCCACAAGCGACCCGACCACAACGCCGAAAATCAGGACGAAGCCGAAGATCGAGCGGCCGCGACTGCACAAGGTGATCCTCGTCAATGACGATTTCACCCCGCGCGAGTTCGTGGTCACGGTTCTCAAGGGCGAGTTCCGGATGAGCGAGGACCAGGCCCTTCGCGTCATGATCACCGCTCATCGACGCGGCGTATGCGTTGTCGCCGTCTTCACGCGTGACGTGGCCGAAACCAAGGCGGCGCGGGCGACAGATGCCGGCCGCGCCAAGGGTTATCCCCTGCTGTTCACGACCGAGCCGGAGGAATGAGCATCGTTTCGTGATCGGCGTCGCTCGCCGATCCGGACCTTGCGCTGGCGAAGGGGAAGATCGCGCGCAGCCGCGGATCGCGCAGCCAAAGCCCGCCCCACATGAACAGGCCGAGATAGAGGCTGAACAGGACGTGGCTGAAGAGCGGGCTTTCGGCCCGCACCTGCGTCGCCATCGCGCCGCCGAGCAGTCCCATGGTCAGCACCGCACCGAATACGCTCGTCCGCGGATAGACGTACAGGATCACGCAGACGAGTTCGATGACGCCGATCATCAGTGCGTAGCCGGCCGGCCAGCCGAGCTGCGCCATGGTCTCTTCCGCCACCGGCATGCTGGCAAGCTTCGGGGTCACCGATGCGCCCAGCATGAAGATCACGAAAAGTCCCGAAAGAATGCGACCCGTCCAGAGCATTGCAGTCGTATTCATCTGTCCCTCCTTCACGAGGCTTGGTTGTCACTGCGCCAAGGACGCGCGCGCTGCCCGGTACCCGACACGCGTCCGAAAATTTCTCGCGGCACGGTTGTGAACGGGAAAGCGAGCCTGCGCCTCAATTCGCTCACAGTCGCCGCCTCTACCGTCGGTTGGTGTCGAAGGGGATCGTCGATGAAGAAATTTGCTGCGCTTGCGCTGGTCGTCCTGCTCGCGATCTATTTCTGGAACGCCTCGTGGATAGTTGCAGCACCTGATGCTCCGACTGTCAGGCTGATCGCGCATCGTGGCGTGCATCATACTTTCGACCGCACCGATCTCGACAACGATACCTGCACGGCGCTGCGCATCCATCCGCCTGAGCACGACCTGTTCGAGAATACGATACCGTCGATGCAGGCTGCTTTCGCGGCCGGCGCCGACATCGTGGAACTCGATTTGCATCCGACCACCGATGGCCAGTTCGCCGTCATGCACGACTGGACGATCGACTGCCGTACGGAGGGGAAAGGAGAAACCCGAAGCCACGACATGGCCTATCTGAAGACGCTCGACATCGGCTACGGCTACAGTGCCGACGGTGGCGAGACTTTTCCCCTGCGTGGCAAGGGCGTCGGGCTGATGCCGTCGCTGACGGACGTGCTGGCGACAATGCCGGAGCGCCGCTTCCTGATCAATTTCAAGTCCAACGAAGAACGCGAGGCGGCGATGCTGGCCGATCTGGCTCGGCAGGAGCCGGGATGGCGGGCGTCGATCTGGGGTGCATATGGCGGCGACGCCCCGACGCTTGCCGCCGCAGAACGCCTGCCGGAACTGAAAACCTGGACGCGCCGCGGCCTCGTGGCCTGCCTCGGGCGATACGTCGCGCTCGGCTGGTCAGGCTACGTGCCGGAGGCTTGCCGGGACACGATGGTCATGATTCCGATCAACGTCGCGCCGTGGCTGTGGGGCTGGCCGAACCGCTTCCAGCAGCGTCTCGCCGCCGCCGGCAGCGAAATCATCCTGCTCGGACCGTATGGTGCCGGCGATCCCGGAACCGCCGGCATCGACGATGTCGAGACGCTGGATCGCGTCCCGGCCAGCTTCGACGGCTATGTCTGGACCAACCGGATCGAGATCATCGGCCCCGCACTCGGACGCCGATAGGGCTCAGCCCAGCGCGTCGACCAGACGGGCCGCGCCGTCGCGGAACGGATCGACCGTCGGCAAGCCCATGCGTTGCTCGACCTCGGCGAGATAGCTGCGCGCTTCATCCACCGACATCGCCGCCGTGTTGACGGAAATGCCGATCACCTTGACGTCGGGATTGACGACGCGCGCCATCTCGAGCGCCGTGTCCCTCAGCGTTTCGAGCGATGGGAGCTGGTAGTGCGGCAGGCCGCGCATGTGTTTGCGGGTCGGTTCGTGGCACAGCACCAGAGTGTCCGGCTGGCCGCCATGCACCAGCGCCAGCGTCACGCCCGAATAGGACGGATGGAACAGGCTGCCCTGGCCCTCGATCAGGTCCCAATGGTCCGCGTCGTTGTCGGGCGTCAGCCACTCGACCGCGCCCGCCATGAAATCCGCCACCACTGCATCGAGCGGCACGCCGGAGCCGGTGATCAGGATGCCGGTCTGTCCAGTGGCGCGGAAGCTGGCCTTCAGGCCGCGCGCCCGCATTTCCTTCTCCATCGCAAGCGCGGTGTACATCTTCCCGACCGAGCAATCGGTACCGACCGCAAGGCAGCGCTTGCCTGTCCGCTTCTTGCCGTCGGCGATCGGGTATTCGACGGTCGGCACGCGCACGTCGAAGAG
>JAEWFU010000305.1 GCA_023388675.1 Pseudomonadota bacterium
CGTCCAGCAAGCCGCTGGCGCGCAGCAGCGATGCGAAGCGGCCGTTGTCGCGCGCGGCAAGCTCGTTGAAGCCGCCCATCTCCACGATCCGCCCGCGATCCATGAAGATCACGAGATCGGCGTCGCAGACGGTCGAGAGCCGGTGGGCGATGACGAAGGTGGTGCGATTGCGCCGCAGGCGGTCGATCGCCTCCTTGACCTTGCCCTCCGTCTCCACGTCGAGCGCACTGGTCGCCTCGTCCAGCACCAGGATCGGTGCATCCTTGAGCACGGCGCGCGCGATCGCGATGCGCTGGCGCTCGCCGCCGGAAAGCTGCGAGCCGCGCTCGCCGACCACGGTGTCGTAGCCTTCGCTCTTCGCCAGGATGAAGTCCTGCGCGGCGGCCGCGAGCGACGCCTCGTGGACCTCGTGGTAGCCGGCATCGGCGCGGCCGAGGCGGATGTTCTCCTCGATGGTGCGGTTCAGCAGGCCCGCGTCCTGGAACACGGTCGCGATCTGGTCGCGCAGCGACTTGCGGGTGACGGTGCGCGTATCGATGCCGTCGACGCGGATGGAGCCGGACTTCGGATCGAAGACCCGCTGCAAGAGGTTGATGAGCGTCGTCTTGCCGGCGCCGGTTGGGCCGACGATGGCGACCGTCTGACCTGCGGAGACGCTGAACGAGACGTTTTGGACGCCCTCGCCCGAATCCGGGAACTGGAAGCACACGTCATCGAAGACGACGTCGCCGCGAACGCGGCCGATCGGCCGCGTGCCAAACGGCTCGACGCGCTCTCCGACAGCGTCTTCCAGCGCGTAGAAAGGCTCGAGCTTGGCGCGGGCCTCGAAGACCTGGTTGACGAAGCCCGTCACCTGGTCGAGCCGGCCGATGAGCAGCGTCGCGAACCCGGCAAAGGCGACGATGTCGCCGATGCGCAGATGGCCGCGCTGAACGAGGATGGCGCCGATGACCAGCACCACCATCATCGAGATCGTGGCCGACAGGCGCTGGAGCGCACTTGCCACGGCCCACCAGTTCAGCACCGGGAACTGCGCGCCGATCAGCTCGTCCGTATAGCGGCGCAGCGCGGCGGCCTCGTCGGCAAGCCGGCCGTAGCTCTGCAGCACCGAGACGTTGCTGATGGAGTCGCTGACATGCGCGAAGACCTGGTGGTAATGTTGCTCGACCTGCGCCTGGCCGTCCTTGGTGCGCGCCATCACCGCGCGGCTGATGGCGATGTAGGATGCGCCGAGGAAGAGCAGGACACCGGCCATCCGCCAGTCGAGCGTCAGCGCCGTGGGGATCAGCAGCAGCAGCGCGACCGCAGTCGCCAGATGCTGGCGCATGAATTCGAGCCACAGCGAGAACAGCGTTTCCATCGCGCGCAGCAGCGTGTGAAGCGAATGCGAGGTGCCGTGGCGATGATGCCACGACAGCGGCATGGCGATCACCTTCTCGAAGGACTCGCCCAGCACGTCCACGCGTCGCTTGTGCGCAAGCCGGTCTGCGCCGCGCGCGACGAGAACGAACGCAACGATGTTGAAGGCTCCGAGACCGGCCCAGGCACCGACCTGCAGCGCGATGTTCTCTTCCTGCGCGATGGCCTCGATGATGCGGCCGAACAGAATGGGCTCAGCGATCATCGCGATCGCGAGCGCCACATTGGCAAGGCTGATGATTGCCACCCGCTGCCTTTCGGCGGCGAGGTAGCTCATGGCCCTCCAGTAGATTGACAGAAGTGACAAACGGAACCCCGTTTTTGTTGCAGTGCACCATGCACGCGGTGACGCTATGCCTCGCCGCGTTGCACATCAATGGGCGGAGCGCGATTCCGTTGCCTCGTTCATGTCAATAAGAACGACAGAAAGTTACCTTTCGTGATCGTGTAACAGACTGAAATATAATAAAAAATGGCGGAGCGGTGGCGAAAGCCGGGCGCGATCGTGCACGCCCGGCGATCCGTCTCCACGGCAGAGACGTCAGACCACGGTCACAACGACTTCATGGTTGCCATCCGTGACCGGAACATGCGTCTTCGTCCGCTTCCCGTTCAGTGTCATTCCTGCCTTCGCCCCCCGTTTCACGGTGATGTGCCAACGGGCGGTTCCAAGCTGCAGACGGGTCTCGAATCCATCCCATGACGAGGGCAGCGACGGCTCGACGAACAGCTTGTCGCCCTCGCGACGGATGCCGAGTATCGCCTCCACGGCGGCACGGTAGAGCCAGCCCGCGGAACCCGTGTACCAGGTCCAGCCGCCGCGTCCGGCCTTTTCACCCTGCGAGTAGATGTCGGCCGCCACCACATAGGGCTCGACCCTGTATCGCTCGGCCTCCGCCTCGTCCGGCGCGTGGTTCACCGGATTGAGCATCGAGAACACCCGATAGGCTTCGTCGGCACGGCCGAGCTTTGCCAGCGCCACCACCAGCCATGTTGCGGCGTGGGTGTATTGCCCGCCATTCTCGCGCACGCCCGGGGGATAGCTCTTGATATAGCCCGGTTCCTTGTCGGTGTTCTCGAAGGGCGGATCGAAGAGCCTCACGATCCTGAGCTCGTCATCCGCCAGCAGTTCCATGACCTTGTCTATCGCCTGCGATGCCCGGGCAGGATCAGCTCCCTCCGACAGCACCGCCCACGACTGGGCGATCGAGTCGATGCGGCATTCTTCGGACTGCGCGGAGCCGAGCGGCGTGCCGTCGTCATATGTCCCGCGGCGATACCATTGCCCGTCCCAGCCGGCGTTTTCCAGGGCCTTGCCGAGTTTCGCGGCATGCTGCCGCCACGATTTCGCACGCGTGTCGTCGCCGCGCTCGATCGCTATCGGCTCGAAATCGCGCAGCGCCTTGAGCAGGAACCAGCCGAGCCAGACGCTGGTACCCCTCCCTTCTTCGCCGACGCGGTTCATACCGTCGTTCCAGTCGCCGCCGAGGATCAGCGGCAAGCCATTCTCGCCTGTACGCCGCACGGCAAGGTCGAGTGCGCGCGCGCAATGCTCATAAAGGGTTGCCGCCTCGCGCGAGGTCTCGGGCGTGAAGAATGCATCATGTTCGCCTTCCTTCAAAGGCGGCCCTTCGATGAAGCGGATCTGCTCGTCCAGCACCGCGCGGTCGCCGGTCACGTTGACATAATGATGCGTTCCATAGGCGAGCCAGACGACGTCGTCGGAGATGATCGTGCGCACGCCCGCGCCACTGCGCGGCAGCCACCAGTGCTGAACGTCGCCTTCCTTGAACTGCCGCCCCGCCGCGTTGACGATCTGCGCACGCGCGAGCGTCGGATCGTGCAGCAGCAGCGCCAGCGTATCCTGCAACTGGTCGCGGAAGCCGAATGCGCCGCTGGCCTGATAGAAGGCGGACCGCGCCCGGATACGGCAGGCCAGGCTTTGATAGGGCAGCCAGGTGTTGACCATCGCGTTGAAGGCGGGATCGGGCGTTTCCACCTGAAGCGCATTGGAGAATTCGGCCCAGGCCGCGCCGTTCGCGTCCATCCGGCTCTCGAAATCGATCTCCAGATGCCGCTTCGCCAGCAGCGACACGTCGATGGCCGAGGAGGCATCGCCGAGGATGACGTGCAGTTCGGCCGTTTCGCCCGCCGCGATCATCATGTCGCAGGCGATCGCCGCGCACGGGTCCCGCCCGGCCTCGACGGTGCCGGAGAGATCGAGCCCCCGCCGCACGGCAACGGGACTGACCGTGGACCCGCCGGTCCCGAGGAATTCGGCGCGGTCGCAGGTATAGGTCACAGCCTCGCCGTCGCTGGCGAGGAACGCAATGCGTTCGCCATAGTCGAGGTTGTAAGGGTTGTGCGCCATCAGCGCGCCGGTGGTTTCGTCGCGAGCCGGAACGATGAAGGGCGCGGAGCGCGCGCGGTTGTTGCCCATCAGCCATTCGGCATAGGCATAGACGCGCAGCTTGGCGTTGCCGGTTCCATGGTTGGTCAGGCGCAGGCGCTGCACCTTGACCGGATCGTTCGGGTCCACCAGCTGCGTCAGCTCCGCGCTGAGCGCGCCCTTGCGCGCATGGAAGCTCGAGACGCCCGGTGCATGGCTCGCCTCGTACACAATCGAGGGATCGCGCAACACGCAGGCTTGCGGCGAAAACGCTTCGCCGGTCTCCATGTCGCGAATGTAGAACGCTTCGCCCGGCCGATTTGTGACGGGATCGTTCGACCACGGCGTCAACTGGAAGTCGCGGCTGTTGCGGCTCCAGGTAAACGAGGCGCCCTCGCTCGATGTATGGAAACCGAATTCCGGATTGGCGATCACGTTGATCCAGGGCTGCGGCGTCACGCGGTCGCCGGAGAGGCGCACGACATATTCGCGGCCATGGTCGGCGAAGCCGCCGAATCCGTTCCAGAAGGACAATCCGGCTTCGTCGACCTCGGCGGGAACCGACTTGTTGTCCTTGCCCGGCAAAGGTTCCCGCATCGGCAACGGCCTGCGTGTCGTTTCCGCCTCGCGCGCAGCGGTCTCCGCCGCCAGCGCCGTCTGCTCGGCGCGCTCGATCTGGTCGAGGATCGGGCCGTTGCGGGTATGCATCACCACACGCGCCGCCGAAAGAAGCGTACGATAGGAAGTGTCGTCCATCAGGTCGCGGCGCACGGCGAAGATATGCTGGCGCGGTCCGAGTTCGCGGCCGCGCATACGGGCATTGTCGCACAGCAGCTCGATCGCCTGTTGCAGGTCCTGCACGTAGGAGGACGCCTGTTCGTTGACGATCACCAGATCGGCCAGCAGCCCGTGCGCGCGCATGTATTCCTGCATGCGAAGAGCGGTCGCGACGATCTCCAGATCGGCGACGTCACCGATGCGCAGCGCGAAGACGGGGAAATCCCCCGAGATCGCCATTGGCCAAAGCGCCGACTGGCGGCCGAGCCCGGCAGCGACTGTCTCGGCCGGGGCACGCAAGGTGGGGTCCGGATAAAGCAGGCGACTTGCGAGCTTCTGCACGCCGGCGGCTTCGGCAAGGCTGAGCCCGACATGGCGCGTCTGCACCTGCGAACGCGTCCAGGCCAGCATCGCCTGCCGGCGGAAGCTGTCGGGATGCAGGAAGCGCTTCATCTCCTGTTCGACATCGGGCCGGTTTGCGGCAACGATCGTCCAGAACGTCAGCACCACTTTCTTACGCGCCGGCACCCGTACCCGCGCGCGCAGCGCCATCACCGGGTCGAGCACGTGGCCCGCCGAGCCGGAAAGCCGCGCGCCGGCATCGAACGCGGCGGCATTGGCAATCGAACGGCCTCGCCCGATGAAGGTCCGCCGGTCCGTCTCTGCCTCGATGTCGCGGGCGACCCCGACGCCGGACGTGACGAAATGCGCCAGCGCGATCGACGGGTCGCCAGACGAGCGCTTGCGCCTTTCGGCGAAAACCGTCGCACCGTCCTCGCCGCCGATCTCCGTTTTCACGAACATCTTGGAGAAGGCGGGATGCGCTGTGTCGGCCGCCTCGAACGCCAGCGCCAGCTCGGCAAAGGAGGTGACGTCGATGTGGCGATCCTGATCGCCTTCGTTCCAGATCGTGAGGCGACGCGCCTCGCCATTGCCTTCGGAGACGACGATGCACTCCACCTCGGTTCGCAGCGTGCCGACGGTCTTGGTGAACACCGCCCGGTCGTCGCCGAAGAAAGCACGGGAGGTCTCGCCCGCCACACGTTTCGGCTCGGCCGTCGCCGACCACCAGTCGCCATTCTCGGGATTGCTCAGGAACAGGAAGGTGCCGGTCCGGTCCTCGGTCGGGTCGGCGTTCCAGCGCGTGATCGCAATCTCGTCGGCGCGGCTGTAGCCGGTGCCCGTGCCGCTGACCATGACGTGGTAGTGGCCGTTGGACATGAGATTCGTCGCGCGCATGCTGCGCAGCGGATCGAGGATGAGCCGCGAATCCGGACGCTCGTCCAACACCTCCGGCTTGATCCGCTCGCCGGTCTCGGCGCGGATCGGCATTGCCGGGATCTCGCGCGGCGCCTTTTCCTGCAACAGCAACTCGGCCGCCTCGATCACGGAATCGGCGTGGAAGCGATCGCGCATGCGGCCTTCGAAGACGGCATTCGCCACTGCGACGATGGACATGCCGTGATGATGCGCCATGAAGTTGCGCACCACCGCATGGCGCTTGCCTTCCGGCACGCGCACGGCGGTGAAGTCGACCGCATCGTGATAGCCATAGCGTCCGAGCGCGCCGAGTTTCCGGAGCCAGCGGAGGTTCTCGACGGCTTCCGCCGGCTTGAACTGCGCGGCAAGCAGGCTCGCATAGGGCGCGATCACCGTGTCCTGCGCCAGCCCTCGCTTGAGGCCGAGGCCGGGGACGCCGAAATTGGTGTACTGATAGGTCATCTCGCGGTCGCGCGCGTGATAGGCCGCTTCCGAGATGCCCCATGGCACCCGCTTGGAGCGGGCGTAGGACATCTGCTTCCTGATGACGAGGTTGCTGGTCTGGTTGAGGATGCCGCCCAGCGGCTCCTTCATCACCAGCGGCGGCATCAGATATTCGAACATCGAGCCCGACCACGACAGCAGCGCGCCGTGGAAGCCGATCTCGGTGACGGGGCGGCCGAGGCGGAACCAGTGCTCGGTCGGCAGGTCGCCCTTGGCGATGCCGAACAGGCTGGTCAGCCGGGCCTCGGAGGCAAGCAGGTCGTAGCAGGCCTCGTCGAGCTGTCGTTCCTCGATGCGGTAGCCGATGGAAAGCAGCTTGCGGTCCTGCCGCAGCAGGAACGAGAAATCCATCTCGAATGCGAACTTGCGCGTGCGGTCGCGCAACCGGATCAGCCGTTGGCGCAGCTTGCCGACGCCGGCTTCCTCGACATGCGAATCCGTGAGGTGGGCTTCGCAGGCCTTCTCCAGCTTGTCGGCCCACAGCGCCAGGTCGCCGCTCTCCTGCGAGCCGATCTCCTCGTCCAGCGCCTTGGCGAGCTTGCGGATGTCGGCCGCCAGCACGGTCAGGTTGATGGTCCGGATCGCCGCCGTCTCGGGTTCGTCGCGGATGGTGTTGACGGCACGGCGCATGCCCTCGATGCGCTCGGCCAGACGCTGGCGCAGCGGGCGCAGCGCACGGCGGTCGTCGGGCAATGCCGCCAGCTCTTCCTCGAGGATTGCCGCGACGTCGATGATGCCGCTGAAATCGCCCTGCAGGTGCGCAGCGGGTGCAGCCGCCCACAGCTCGCAGGCGGATGCGACGGCGACGAGGTGCCCGGCGAGATTGCCGCTATCGACTGAAGAAACGTAGAGCGGGTGCAACGGCCGCAGCGTGCGCGTGTCGTACCAGTTGTAGAGATGGCCACGATGGCGATCCATCTTCTCCATCGTCGCCATCGTCCGGTCGAGCCTGTCGATGGTTTCCGACAGGCTGATCCAGCCGAAGTCGCGGGCAGACACGACCGAAAGCAGGTAGACGCCGATATTCGTCGGCGAGGTGCGGCCCGCCACGACCGGTACCGGTACTTCCTGAAAATTGTCCGGCGGCAGCATATGGTGCTCTGCCGTCACGAAGGTCTCGAAGTAAAGCCATGTCCGCCGCGCGATGGTGCGTAGCGCGGCTGCATCTTCGGGCTCAACTTCCAGCCGGTCCTCGGTTTCCGCAGACTGGCTGACCAACCAGGCAAAGGCCGGCGAACCCGCCCAGAAAATCGCGAAGAACGCCGCAATGACCACTCCGGTAGAGCCGGCAGTCAGCGGAATCGCAAGCCCCACCAGCGCGACCAGCACGACGCCGCTCATGGCGCGATAATGGCCGCCAAGGCTCGCCTCGCACGATCGCGCGGCCTGCGAGGCGGCGCGCCATTCCAGCAGATGCCTGCGGCTGACGAAAAGCCGATAGAGCGTGCGCACCACCGCATCGCCCATCGACCAGGCATGATGCGCCATCAGCACCACCTTGAGCGCAACCTGCGCACTGGCGAAGGCGAAGTCGCGCGCCACGGCGGCAATGTGATTCTTGAGCGTCGCCTCCGGGTCGCGCGGCAGGATCGAATCGACGATGCCGTAAGTGAGCGACAGGAACAGGCTGAGCACCAGCAGCGCCTGCCATTGCGCGGCCTGCGTGAAAGGCAGCAGGGTCCAGCCCGCCACGGACGCTGCGATCCAGAAGATCGGCGTCAGCGACCGGCGCAGATTGTCGATCATCTTCCAGCGAGACAGGCCCGGCACGCCCGAGCGCGGATTGAGTATCCACGGGAGAAGCTGCCAGTCGCCGCGCGCCCAGCGATGCTGGCGCGACTCGTCGACGAGATAGCGCGTCGGATAATCCTCGATCAGCTCCACGTCGGTCACCAGCGCCGCGCTGGCATAGCCACCCTCGATCAGGTCGTGACTGAGGATCGTGTTTTCCGGGATGCGGTCGCGGAGCGCGGCCTCCATCGCGTCGACATGGTAGAGCCCCTTGCCGGTGAAAGTGCCCTGCTCGAACAGGTCCTGATAGACGTCGGAGACGGCGAAAACGTAGGGATCGATGCCGCGGTTCGCGGAAAAGATGCGCTGGAAGAACGAGGCCTCGTCGCCGGTGGTCAGCGACGGCGTGATGCGCGGCTGCAGGATGCCATGGCCGGAGGTCAGCCGTCGCGCCTTGGCATCAATGACCGGGCGGTTGAGCGGATGTTCCAGCTTGCCGACCAGCTTGCCCACCGCGCCGCGCGTCATGCGCGTATCCGCGTCGACCGTCATCACATATTCGATGTCCTGCGGCAGCGGCTCCGCGGGCGCGAAGAACGTCGTGTCGTGGTCGCCGCGCAGCAGCGTGTTCAGCTCGTGCAGCTTGCCGCGCTTGCGCTCCCAGCCCATCCAGCAGCCTTCGGCCTTGTTGTAGAGCCGCCGCCGGTGAAGCAGATAGAAACGCGCATGGCCGTCCTTAGGATAGCGGGCGTTGAGCGCCGCGATCAGCTCGCGCGCGTGCTCCAGCAGGGCCAGATCCGCCGCGTTCTGCTCCGTCTGGCTGTCGGACCAGTCCGAAAGCACGGCGAAATGCAGTTCGCCGCTCATATTGGCCAGGTAATGCACTTCGAGGTTGCGGACCGCATCCTCGACATCGTCGCGGCTGCCGAACAGAACCGGCGCCACGACAAGCGTTCGCGCACGCGCTGGAACGCCGTCCTTGTAGTCGTATCCGATCAGGCGCGTCGGCTTGACGAAGGTCGAGACCAGCGTGTTGAAGAGGCCGACGGCCGCCTCGCTCGCCGGGAAGGCGAACAGCGCGATCAGCAACACGACCGCGCCCGTCGGAAGCCCGTAATCGGCCAGTGCTACGGCCGCCGCCGCAAGCAGCAGGCAGGTGACCAGCGCCACTGGCAGGACGACGCCCAGCCAGTCGCTCTTTCGGTAGATACGATGGAGCCTCTCACCGAACGACGGACTATAGCCCAGCGCACGCTCGAATTCCTGGCGCCGCGGGCCGACGAGAAAGTAACCCGCATCGACGCCGGTGCCACCGTTCGAGCGGCATTCGCGCGCCGTCTCGGCCATGACGACGGCCTGCAGGGCAACCTCGTGCTCCTCCCGCGCCGAACGCTTGGCCAGCTTTTCGACGGCGCTGCGATAGGCGTCGCGGGATGCAAAGTCCAGCTTCTCGAAATCCGTCCGCTCGCGCAGCAGACGGTCGATATGGCTCACCTCCTCGAACCACACCGTCCACTCGGTGTCGTCTATGAGGCGCAGGCCCTTGATGATGTTGCCGGTTGTGACATTGCCCGAAGACAGGTTGGCGTGCTCGCCGAGCGTGATCTCCTCGGCGTCGGTGCCGGCCGCTTCCAGTTCGCCCTCCAGCCACGCCAGGGCCTTGCTGGAGGCTTGCGAGCCGTCGCGCAGGCGGTGGAGAAGCTGCGTTGCAAAGGTGCGGTCGCGAGCCTGCTGCGAATAGGCACGCAGGACGTCGACATCCTCGCCTCCCGGAACCAGCGCCAGCTTGTCGGCCACCTGGTTGGCGAGCACCCGCATGTCGCGCGCCTTGGCTACGCGAACAGCCAGGCGGCGCAGGTTTTCCACCAGCACGAAGCGCAGCAGTGACGGCAGGGCCCATAGCTCGCCGATGCGCAGCGGCTGCACTTCCTGGAAACCGTCGACCAATGCCCTGAAGCCGTCGACCGACACCTCGCTGTCGGATTGCGCGACATAAAGCCATGCAATCGCCAGCACGCGTGGCACGCGCAGATCGGCCATCATGGGCAGCTGGCGATAGAAGCGCCGGGGCAGGTCACGGCGGATCGCTGCGATTGCCTGTTCGATGACGTGCGAATTGTCGAGCAGCCAGTTGGCGGCAGGCGTCACGCTCTCGCCGTCAAGTTGGGCGCGGTTGAGCACCTGGACGACGGCGCGGATACGCTCGGCGCTGTCCTTGGTACGGTCGCGCGGCTCGAACGGTTCAATATCTTCGATGTGCTCGCGCGCCCCGCGCGCCAGAGCCGCACCGAGCCGGCGCAAATCCCCGTGATGGGCAAAAGGCGAGCGGATGGGCAGTTCGCCCCCGCGAAACGAAACCTTATTGTCAGACCGAAGCGTCGGGTCTGCGTGAACATTCATTCGGTATGAGCCCCCGGATGGCAATTTCGACTTGCCGGCGCTAGCCAGACGTATGCGGGATGCTCTTAAACCGATTATTGGGGCGATAGTTCCATGCCCCTTCAGCTCGCCGCAAACACATTTTGTTGCAGCGCGAAATAGCCGATCACGAAACCATTTGATGCCCTTTCACGTAGATAAAGTGAGGCCGGAGATAAAGCCGGCCTCCGCTGTTTCCGTAGCGATAACCCACATTCATTAGACTTTAGTTGAACATGATGTGCGCGAACGGTTCGTAACGCGCGTCACCGGGCAAGCGACGTATTTATACCAACTTGCCTTCCCCGCATCCTTGTGCATGGTTCTGGCAGACGCGGCGACAGACCGCATCGGCCGGCAAACGGCCAGAGCGCTTCCCGGGAGGAGGGCTCATCATAAAGAACACGCCGGAAAGGCGCGAGCGATGAGTGTGAGGAACGTATGAGTGACGGCGTCATTCTGGTCGCTGAGAATCTGACTAAGGAATTCAAGGGCTTCTTTGCCGTCGAAGACGTCAATCTCAGTGTTCGGCGCGGGCAGATTCACGCATTGATCGGCCCGAACGGCGCCGGCAAGACGACCTGCTTCAACCTGCTGACGAAGTTCCTGTCGCCGACCAGAGGCAAGATAACCTACAAGGGCGACGACATCACCGCCATGTCGCCGGCGGACATCGCGCGGCTCGGCCTCGTGCGATCGTTCCAGATTTCGGCGGTGTTCCCGCACCTGACCGCGCTGGAAAACGTCCGCATCGCCCTGCAGCGCAAGCGCGGCGACAGCTTCGACTTCTGGCGTTCGCAGAAGGTGCTTTCCGCATACGACGACGAGGCGCGCGCTCTACTCGCCGATGTCGGCCTTTCCGAATTCGAGACCGTCAACGCCTCCGATCTGTCCTACGGCCGCAAGCGGGCGCTTGAGATCGCAACGACGCTGGCGCTCAATCCCGAGATGCTGCTGCTCGACGAGCCGATGGCTGGCATGGCGCAGGAAGACGTCGAGCGCATCTCGGCGCTCATCAAGCGCATTTCCGCCAACCGCACGATCCTGATGGTCGAGCACAATCTGTCGGTGGTGGCGAGCCTTTCGGATACGATCACCGTGCTGGCCCGCGGCAAGGTGCTGGCCGAGGGCGACTATGCCACCGTGTCGAAGGACGAACGCGTGATCGAAGCCTATATCGGAGCGGGCCATGGCTGAGGCAGCTTTCGCAACGAACCCGCAGGCCGAAGCCGCAACGCCGCTGCTGTCGGTCAAGGGGCTGGAAGCCTGGTATGGCGAGAGCCACGTGCTGCACGGCATCAACTTCGACGTGCGGTTCGGCGAGGTGGTGACGCTTCTGGGCCGCAACGGCGCCGGCAAGACGACGACGCTGAAGGCGATCATGGGCGTCTTGCCGAAGCGCACGGGCTCGGTGCAGTTCCAG
Source organism: Pseudomonadota bacterium (assembly GCA_023388675.1). Taxonomy (GTDB): domain Bacteria; phylum Pseudomonadota; class Alphaproteobacteria; order Rhizobiales; family Rhizobiaceae; genus Aerobium. The sequence goes on from JAEWFU010000305.1 coordinate 11,922, forward strand.
GGCAAGGAGCTGATGCGTGCGCCGGCGCGCTTCGTCGCCAGGGAAGGCATCGCCTGGTGCCCGGAAGAGCGCGGCATTTTCTCGTCGCTCTCGGTCGAGGAGAACCTGATGCTGCCGCCGCAGGTCAAACCCGGCGGCATGAGCCTGGACCGTATCTTCGAGCTTTTCCCCAATCTCAAGGAGCGTCTTTCGAGCCAGGGAACCAAGCTTTCCGGCGGCGAGCAGCAGATGCTGGCGATCGCCCGCATCCTGCGCACCGGCGCCAAGATGCTTTTGCTGGACGAGCCGACGGAAGGGCTCGCCCCGGTCATCATCCAGCAGATCGGCCACACCATTGCGCGGCTGAAGCAGGAGGGCTTCACCATCGTGCTGGTGGAGCAGAATTTCCGTTTCGCCTCGACGGTGGCGGACCGGCACTATGTCGTTGAGCAAGGCAAGGTGATCGACATGATCCCCAACGACCAGCTCGAGGCCAATATCGACAAATTGCACGCCTATCTGGGCGTGTGAGGGAGAGAAGGCGCGGAACGCGCCATAATCGGAGGAGAAGGAAATGAAAAGCAGATTTGTCCTTGCCGCACTGGCAAGCGTGCTCATGTCGGGAGCGGCCTACGCCACCGACGTGAAGATCGGCGTGATGAACGACCGCTCCGGCATCTATGCCGACATCGGCGGCGAAGGTTCGGTGATCGCCGCACGGATGGCCGTGGAGGACTTCGACGCCGCTTCCAAGGGCATCAACGTCGAGATCGTGTCGGCCGACCACCAGAACAAGCCGGACGTCGGCTCCAACATCGCCCGCCAGTGGTACGACACGGAAGGCGTCGACGTGATCGCCGACGTGCCGACCTCCTCGGTCGCGCTGGCCATCAACGAGATCACCCGCGAGAAGAACAAAATCTTCCTCAATTCGGGTGCGGCTACGTCCGACCTGACGGGTTCGGCCTGCTCGCCCAACACCATCCACTGGACTTACGACACCTGGCAGCTCGCCCACGGCACCGGCGGCGCCATGGTGGAGAACGGCGGCAAGACGTGGTTCTTCCTGACCGCCGACTACGCGTTCGGCCATGCGCTCGAGCGCGACACGTCGGCAGTGGTCACGGAGGCCGGCGGCGAGGTGATCGGCTCGGTGAAGACGCCGTTCCCCGGTACCGACTTCTCGTCGTTCCTGCTGCAGGCGCAGGCCTCCGGCGCGCAGGTGATCGGCCTCGCCAATGCTGGCGGCGACACCGTCAACTCGATGAAGCAGGCCGCCGAGTTCGGCATCACGCAGGCTGGTCAGGCCATCGCCGGCCTTCTGGTGTTCATCAACGACGTCCACTCGCTGGGTCTCGACGTGGCGCAGGGCCTCGTGCTGACGGAAAGCTTCTACTGGGACATGAATGACGGCACCCGCGAGTGGTCGGCCCGCTTCGAGGAGCAGACCGGCAACAAGCCTTCGATGATCCAGGCCGGCGTCTACAGTGCCGTTCTCCACTACCTGAAGGCGGTCGAGGCGGTCGGCGACAAGGAAACCGAGGCTGTCATGGCCAAGATGAAGGAGATGCCGACCGACGATCCGCTGTTCGGCCAGGGTGTCGTTCGCCAGGATGGCCGCAAGATCCACGACTCCTACCTCTTCCGCGTGAAGACACCGGACAAGTCGGAAGGCGGCTGGGACCTCTATGAGACCGTGGCCACGATCCCGGCCGACAAGGCATTCCGGCCGCTCGAGGAAGGCGGCTGCGAACTCGTCAAGTGACGTAACGGTCCGCGGGGGAGGCGCGCATGCCGCGCCTCTCTTCTCATACGACAGCAGGTATCCAGATGTTCGAACTTCTCGGCATTCCGCCTCAGGCGCTTTTCGGCCAGCTCCTGCTCGGGCTGATCAACGGCTCGTTCTACGCCATTCTCTCCCTGGGGCTCGCGGTGATTTTCGGCTTGCTGAACATCATCAATTTCACCCATGGCGCGCAGTACATGCTGGGTGCCTTCGTCACCTGGATGCTGCTCAACTACCTTGGGGTGAATTACTGGTGGTCGCTGCTGATCGCGCCGGTGGTGGTCGGCATCACCGGCATCATCCTCGAACGCCTGTTCATCCGGCGGCTCTACCATCTCGACCATCTCTACGGCCTGCTCCTGACTTTCGGCCTCGCGCTGATCACGACCGGCGTCTTCAAACAGATCTACGGCGTGTCCGGCCTGCCCTACCAGGCGCCCCCGCTTCTGTCGGGCGGGCATAATCTCGGCTTCATGTACCTGCCCAATTCGCGCGCATGGGTCATCATCGCCTCGGCGGTCGTGTGCCTGGCGACCTGGTTCGTGATCGAGAAGACCCGGCTCGGCGCCTATCTGCGCGCAGCAACGGAGAACCCGACGCTGGTCGGGGCCTTCGGCGTGAACGTGCCGCTCATGATCACCCTGACCTACGGCTTCGGCGTGGCGCTGGCCGGCTTTGCCGGCGTGCTCGCCGCGCCGATCTACGCGATCAATCCGGTGATGGGCGAGAACCTCATCATCGTCGTGTTCGCCGTGGTGGTCATCGGCGGCATGGGTTCGATCCTCGGCTCCATCGTCACCGGCTTCGGGCTCGGGCTCATCGAGGGGCTGACCCGCGTCTTCTACCCCGAGGGTTCGGCGGTGGTCATTTTCGTCATCATGGCCCTGGTGCTGCTGGTCAAGCCGGCCGGGCTCTTCGGGAGGACTGCCTGATGGCCGTCACCACTGAAGCAACCGGCGGCCCGGTCGCCGCCCAGCAGGCGGCCGGCGGCATGCCTGCCTACCACATAGCGATCTTCGCCGGCCTGCTGGCGCTGCTGATCGCCGCGCCCTTCTTCTTCTACCCGATCTTCGTCATGAAGATCCTGTGCTTCGCGCTCTTTGCCTGCGCCTTCAACCTGCTGCTCGGCTATGGCGGGCTCCTGTCCTTCGGCCACGCCGCCTATTTCGGC
>JAEWFU010000040.1 GCA_023388675.1 Pseudomonadota bacterium
AGAAGCGGTGTATCGGGGGCTGGCGTCACAGGCTCGCCGTTTCATCCATTGACGTATCGGGCCCGAAATAGGCCGTTGAGCCACGAAAGTAAATGCGGCCTTTGGCCCGGTTCAACCTTCGGGCAGCCGGATAAACTCTCCCTCGTCGCTCGGAACGATGCCGAAACGGCCGGTTCGCCACCCTACCTCCTCTAGCCGAAAGCCAGCGCGCATGCGCCCGCCAAAAGCGCGCCATAGGTGCCGATCATGCCTGGCGCACGAATGGCGGTGCTGCCGGTCACGATGCCGGCATAGTGCAGCACCCTGCCTGCTACCAGAAGCCCGGCCACCAGCCACAGCCAATACGTGGCCGCACCGCGATATTCGGCAAGGCCGAGGAGGATCAGCACCAAAGGCACATATTCGGTGAAGTTGCCCTGCGCCCGGATGCGCCGCATCAGGATCTCGTCGCTGCCGAAGCCGATCCTGGTATCGACCTTCATCCGGCGAAGGCTGACGGAAATGCTGAGGACGATCAGTGCGATTGCCGCAAGCGACGCAACCAGGGACGTGACGGGCAGCATGGGAACTCCTCCGGATTCAAAGCGCCTGAACGGTTCTATGCTGCGAGGCCAGAGGATTTTGGCGAAGCCGATCGGCCGGAAGGCTAGGACAGCCTATTCGGGATCGAGCGGCTCGGTGCCGACAGGCGCACCGTCGCGCGACAGGCGGATCTTTTCCACCTTGTCCTCGGCCGCCTTCAGGAGCTTTTCGCAATGCGCCTTGAGCGCTTCGCCGCGCTCGTAGATGCGGATCGACTGCTCGAGCGGCACGTCGCCGCGCTCGAGATCGTCAACAATGCGCTCCAGCGCTTCCAGCGCCTGCTCGAAGCTGAGCGCCTTGATGTCCTCGTTGGCCGCGTCCTGGCTCATAAAATCATCCCTTCATCAGGCGGCGAACATGGGCGGCGACCGACAAGGCCAGCCCGTGCAGGTCGTAGCCGCCTTCCAGCAGGCTGACGAGCCGATTCCCGGACCAGCGACCGGCCTTGTCCATCAGCTCTCCGGTCGCCCAGTCGAAATCGTCCTCGTCGAGATTGATCTCGGCCAGCGGGTCGCGGTGATGGGCGTCGAAGCCGGCCGAAATGATGATGAGGTCAGGCCGGAAACGGTCGATTTCCGGCAGGACACGCGACAGAAACGCATCGCGGAAGGTGTCACTGCCCGTTCCGGCCGTCAGCGGCGCATTGACGATATTGCCGGCGCCGGTCTCGTCCCTCGCGCCGGTCCCGGGATAAAGCGGCATCTGGTGCGTGGAGCAGTAGAGCACCGACGGGTCGTCCCAGAAAATGTCCTGCGTGCCGTTGCCGTGGTGCACGTCCCAATCGACGATGGCCACCCGTTCGGCGCCATAGGCGCGCTGTGCGTGCCGGGCTGCGATCGCAGCATTGTTGAAGAGGCAGAAACCCATCGCCGTGACCTTCTCGGCGTGGTGTCCCGGCGGGCGGGAAGCGACGAACACGTTGTCGGCGGCGCCCGCGAAGACGTCGTCCACGGCTGCGTTGGCCGCGCCGATCGCGGTGAGCGCCGCCTGCCAGCTCCGGGGGCTGGCCGAGGTATCGGAATCGATGCGCGCGATACCCTCCTCGGGAATGCGCGACCGGACCTTCTCCACGAACTCCTCGGGGTGGGCGTAGAGAATCGTCGCCGGATCGCCCTCCGGCGACCGCTGCCTGTCCAGATCGTCAAAGGCCTCGTCGGCCAGCACCCGCTCGATGGCGCGCAACCTGTCCGGGCGCTCCGGGTGGCCGGCTGGTGTCAGATGCTCAAGATAGATCGGGTGGGTGTAGAGCCGCGTGGTCATGACCCGATATAGGCGCAGTCGAGCAAAATGACCATGTCGCGCGCCGAAGCGTTGTCCGTGTTCAACAAGGTTTATGCAGGCGCGCCTGCCTCACCGCTGCGCCCCATGCCCATCGATGCGGCCGCTTTGTCCTTCAGCTCCCGGAAGTGGCGCGACGCGCCGGCAAGCTTGCGATCCCATTCGGGATTGGGGATCTGTCCCTCGATCGTGCTGAAATAGACCTGCATGAGCGCAGCGATGACAAAGGGCTCAATCAATGCCGCCTTGACGGCCCAGGCGAAGACCAGCGCCAGCACGAACGACCAGCCGGCAAGCTGGCCCGGCATGGCGTAAAGGATCGCGGCCGCGGGCGCGAGCATGAACAGGAACACGATGGCAGCCAGCACCCACATGAAGACCGCCAGCCAGACGGCGTTCTTGATCATCACCGTGCCATTCTGCGCGTAGAGCACGACGCCCTGACGGGCGCTCTCGAACGGCGCGCTGCTGTTGGTGCGGATGTTGTAGCCGAGGATGATCTCGTCGACATAGGTCAACGATATGCGCACGACCGAGTTGATGAAATTGGCGATGCCCTGCAGGCCCGGTATCGGCAGCATCGCAGCCGTACCGCCGATGAGCCCGGTGATCACCCGCACCACGCCCTTGATGAGCTGGTCGACCGCGAAGAGCACATTGGCTTCGGCGAAGCGCGCCTTCACCACGCCGGTGGCGTAGCGGATCTGGCCCTGCCCGTCGGGAATCGCGCGCCCGTCGATCAGGTGCACCATCACCGCGATATGCCCGGCCTTGACCACATAGAGGATGTATTCGCGAATCCAGTACACGACGGTCGATACGAGGCCGAAGCCGGCGATGCCGCCCCAGAGCGCGAAGCTGCCCGGACTGTCGGAGATGTGGCCGACGCCGTAGCCGACCCCCGCGCCGGCACCCGTCGCGACGACATAGGCCACGGTGATACCGAAATAGACGACCAGCCGAAGCGCGATGAACGGCCACGTCTTCGCCATGATGCCGAGCGTGCGGCCGATACTGAAATCCCACATTGCAGCCCCCTAAAAACCCCTAGCAACAGAATACAGGGCAGCTCACTAGTTGAGGTTGGCGCGTGTCAATAGTCCTTCGAGCAATGCGCGAAAGGAAATTGCTGTGCGAGCGAACGCCTCCTCGGGATCGTCGGAACCTGCGATCCACTGGGCAGCGTGGAGGGACACGCCGTTAAGCAGGCGCGCGGTCGCCTCCGGATCCAGTTCCTCGCGGATGTAGCCTTCGCGCTTCAGTATGCGCAGGTTGTTCATTATCGCCGCCAGGCAACCCTCCTGATTGCTCCAGCCCAGCGGGTCGCCGAGCACCGCCGGGCCGTCGCGGTGGACGATACGCTGGATTTCCGGCTCCAGCGCCATCTGCACATAGGCAAGATTCTCATCCACGAAGGCGTCCCAGGGGTTCGGCGCACGGCGCGAAACCTCCCGCAGCCGCTCGGTCATCTCGGCGTCCATCTGCATGATGACCGCTTCCAGAAGACCCTTCTTGCCGCCGAAATGATGATAGAGCGCGCCGCGCGTCAGCCCCGCCTCGGCGGTGAAGTCGTCCATCGACGCTTCGGCATAGCCCACCGTGCCGAAAGCCTTTCGGGCAGCCGCAATCAGCTTGCCCCTGGTTTCGGCGATCATCTCACTGCGCGGCCTGTGCGCCATGGTTCCGGTTCCCGTCAGCTTCTGCACCAATCGGCATACGTCGCGTATGCCAATTGACATACGCGACGTATGAACTTATCTGCACGTTCATACGATGCGTATGTAAGTCAACCCACGCCGAAAATCGAGGAGTTTCCCGATGGCTAATCCATATGGCGTCATTTTCAGCGCGCGAGGAGCCAAAGGCTTTTCCTCCGCGGCTTTCTTCGCCCGCCTGCCGATCGCGATGGCACCGATCGGCATCGTGGCAATGCTGTCCCAGACCCACGGCGAATACTGGCTGGCCGGGGCCGTTTCGGCCACCTTCGCGCTCACCAACGCGTTCATCGCGCCGCAAATATCGCGCCTCATCGACCGGCTCGGTCAGACAGCCGTCGCCACGCCAGCCACCATCGTCTCCGCGCTTGCGTTCCTGACCCTGCTTGCCGCGACCAACCAGGGCTGGGCCAACTGGACACTGTTCGTATCGGCCTTTCTCGCTGGTTTCATGCCGAGCATGCCAGCCATGGTGCGGGCGCGGTGGACGGAGCTTTTCCGTGACAGGCCGGAACTCAACACCGCCTTCGCCTTCGAATCGGCGGCGGACGAGCTGGTCTACATCGCCGGCGCGTCACTTTCCGTCGGCCTCAGCGTCGCGCTGTTTCCCGAAGCGGGCATGCTGACCAGCACCGTATTGCTGATCGTCGGCACAGTCGTCTTTCTGGCACAGCGTTCCACGGAGCCGGCGCTTCAGCCCGCCGAAAACGCAGCGACGCATTCGGCGATCCGGCTGCGGCCGGTACAGATCGTGACACTGGCGCTCATCTTCGTCGGCGCCATCTTCGCGACCGCCGAGGTCAGCTCGGTGGCGATCACCAAGGAACTCGGCCAGCCGAACGCCGCAACGCTCGTCATCGGCGTCTATGCGCTCGGTTCCTTCGTGGTGGGCCTGATCATCGGCGCTCTCAATCTCAAGACACCGCTGCATCGCCAGCTCCTCATCGCGCTGTCGATCGTCGGCGCGACCACGGTTCCGCTTCTGTTTGCAGATACCGTAACTCTGCTGGCGCTCGCGGTCTTCCTGAGCGGCGTGGCGATCTCGCCGACCTTCATCACGGCCTTCGGCCTGATCGAGAAGCGGGTGCCGGCCAACATGCTCACCGAAGGCGTCACATGGGTGATGACCGGCATCGGCATCGGCATGGCGTTCGGCGCATTCGCAACGGGATGGGTGGTCGACAATTTCGGGGCAAGAAACGGCTTCTGGGTGTCGGTCATCGCCGGTGCAGCGGCATTTGCCACCGTCCTCCTCGGCCAGCGGAGCCTCGCCGGCGAGCGGCGGGGGGCATCGCCAACCTCGGCGGTACAGCCGGCAGAATAAGGCTGGCAAAAAACGAAGAGCCCCGTCGTCGCGGGGCTCTTTCTTGTTTCGGGACCGCGTGACGAAAGCCCCTACAGGATCTCCGTCGAGCTGATCTCGATGCCGAAGCCTTCAAGCCCGACATAGTGCTTCTCGCGCGACGTGATGAGCTGGATCGAGGAAATTCCGAGGTCGCGCAGGATCTGTGCGCCGAGGCCGATTTCGCGCCACTCGCTTTCGCGCCGCAGCGCCTCCTCATGCGCTTCGCTGCCTTCCTGGGCAGGACGGTTGCGCATCTTCTGGCCGACACCCACGGAGCCCTCGCGCAGATATACGATGACGCCGCGGCGGCTTTCGCCCATGCGGCGCATGAGCTCGTCGAGGCGGCTGTCGGGACCGAACACATCGGTCACCACGTCTTCGGGATGCAGACGCACCGGCACGTCGGCACCATCGCGTATGTCGCCGAAAACCAGCGCGAAGTGTTGCATGGCATCCCATGGAAGCCGGTAGGTATAGGCCTTCGCAGGACCGGCGACCGTATCGACATCGAAGCAGTCGACGCGCTCGATCAGCGTTTCCTGCCGTTGCCTGTAGGCGATGAGATCAGCGACCGAGACCTGCCTGAGACCGTGCTTCTCGGCAAAGGCGGAAACCTGCGGGCCGCGCATGACCGTGCCGTCGTCGTTGACGAGTTCGCAGATGACGCCGACCGGGGGCAGGCCGGCGAGCTTGCACAGGTCCACCGCAGCCTCGGTATGGCCGGAGCGCATGAGCACGCCGCCCTCGCGCGCAACCAGCGGGAAGATGTGGCCCGGACGCACGAAGTCGGCAGCACCAACATTGCCGTTGGCGAGATTGCGCACCGTCAGTGTGCGGTCCTCGGCCGATATGCCGGTGGTGGTACCGTGCTTGAAGTCGACGCTGATGGTGAAGGCGGTCGAATGCGGCGCATCGTTGTCGGCGACCATCGGCGCGAGATTGAGGCGCCTGGCCTCCTCGCGCGGCATTGGCGTGCAGACGATGCCTGATGTGTGGCGCACGATGAACGCCATCTTCTCCGGCGTGCAGTGCACGGCGGCCACGATCAGATCGCCTTCGTTCTCGCGCCCGTCATCGTCCATGACGACGACGATCTCGCCGCGTTCGAAGGCGCGCAGCGCCTCGACGATCTTCTTCTGGTCGTATGGCATGTGGCTCACTTCGTTCGTGGGGAGTAGAGAGTAGTGAATAGTGAGTGGAGAATGGAAATCTCCGTCCTCACTACTCACTATTCCCTACTCACTCCCCCTCCCCGTCTGACCGCGATGCCGCAGATAATGGTCCGCGATCGCGCAGGCGACCATGGCTTCACCGATCGGCACGGCGCGAATGCCGACGCAGGGGTCGTGACGCCCCTTGGTGCGCACGTCGACATCTTTGCCGTCAACGTCGACGGAGCGGCGGGGCGTCAGGATCGACGATGTCGGCTTGACGGCGAAACGCGCGACGACCGGCTGGCCCGTGGAGATGCCGCCAAGGATGCCGCCGGCATGGTTGTCCAGGAACAGCGGCTTGCCATCATTACCCATGCGCATCTCATCGGCGTTCTGCTCGCCTGTCATGCGTGCGGTCGCAAAGCCGTCGCCGATCTCGACACCCTTGACCGCATTGATCGACATCAGGTTCGAGGCGATGTCCTGGTCGAGCTTGGCATAGACCGGGGCGCCCAGCCCGGCCGGCACGCCCTCGGCGACGATCTCGATCAGCGCGCCGACGGAGGAACCTGCCTTGCGCATCTCGTCCAGGTAGTCCGAGAATATGGCCACGGATGCGGGGTCCGGCGTGAAGAACGGGTTGTCGGCGCTCTCGATGAAATCCCAGTTCCAGTTCGCGCGGTCGATCTCCT
>JAEWFU010000125.1 GCA_023388675.1 Pseudomonadota bacterium
ACGACGTCTTCCAGGAAGACAGGCTCACCGAGATAGGCCGCCCAACGGCACATCGCTCTTGCTTCCCCTGTTGTGCGTGCGCTCGTAGAGTTCGCGCACGATCCTCGACGCCGTAGTCTCGAACAGAAACGGCAAGAAAGCGTGAACGAGCGCCGCACCGCCGGCCAGGAACAGGCGCGAGGCGAACCAGGCGGCAAAGGCCATATGGCCGAAATAGGTCTCGCCGACCGTTTCGGGATGGGCGGTGAAGATGCGGGCGATGCGCGTGGCCATGGACTTGTCCCCTATAGTTCAAGCCGGCTCATGGTAGCCGTCGCGACCGATCAGAAATCCCAAACTGTCCTTGATATACCAAAAATCCTGGGACACTATCCCGAGATGAAGCACGAAATCGATACGATCGACCGGCGATTGCTTGCAGAACTCCAACGCGATGCGACTCTGACCGTCGACCAGCTTTCGGAGCGGCTGAACCTGTCGCGAAACGCATGCTGGAGGCGCGTCAAGATATTGGAGGAAAAGGGCGTCATCACCGGGCGGGTCGCACTGGTCGATGCGGAGAAGCTCGGATTGGGACTTTCCGTCTTCGTGATCCTGCGCACCTCGCATCACGATCCCGACTGGCTGAAGCGGTTTCGAGACGCCGTGACGTCCTTTCCCGAAATCACCGGCGTCTATCGCATGTCGGGCGATCTCGACTACGTACTGCGCGCCCGCGTGGCCGATGTGAAGGCGTACGACCGGCTCTATCAACGCCTGATCGCGAAAGTGCCGCTGGACGACGTCTCCGCATCGTTCGTCATGGAGGAGATCAAGGACACCACCATCGTGCCGGTCGAAGTGCGGTAGCGTCTGAAAAGCGCTGGAAAGGGCATCGCGTCGATTGACCGACGCCGGATGCCCGGCCATAGCATGCACCTCATGAAGCCCGCTCCCAACTCCCGCTCCGCATCCGTCCTCGGCATCGTCCGCCTGCCGCATTCTCAGGGGCTGGCGCTGCCGGCATACGAGAGCGGCGGCGCAGCCGGCATGGATTTGCGTGCCGCAGTGCCTGAAGACCGTCCGCTGATCCTGCTGCCGGGACGGCGCGCATTGGTGCCTACAGGGCTGATCTTCGAGATTCCGGATGGCTACGAAGGGCAGGTGCGGCCTCGCTCCGGCCTCGCCTTCAAGCATGGCATCACCTGCCTCAACACGCCGGGCACCATCGACAGCGACTATCGCGGCGAGGTGCAGGTGCTGCTCGTCAATCTCGGTGACGAGGACTTCGCCATCGACCGCGGCATGCGCATCGCGCAGCTCATCCTCGCGCCCGTCAGCCATGCGGCGATCGAGGAGCGCGATATCGCCAACCAGACGGCGAGGGGTGCGGGCGGTTTCGGTTCGACGGGTACGAAATGAGTGCAGATACGCAAACGCCGCCGGGCCTCGTCATCTTCGATTGCGACGGCGTGCTGGTGAACACAGAGGAGCGCGCCAACCGGGTGCTTGCCGAATGGTTCTGCGCGGCAGGTCATGAAGTCACTTACGAATACTGCAGGCGCGTCTATTCCGGGCGCAGCATGAAGAGCGTGCAGGAAGAGATCGAAGCCGGCGACTATCGGCTCGGCTTCGATCTCACCGAACGCTGGTATGGCTCGCTCCAGGAGATTTTCGGAGCGGGAGTCGACGCCATCCCCCACATCGAGGCCGTACTCGATGCCGTGCGCGCAAGCGACATTCCCTGGTGCGTAGCCTCTTCCGCCAGAATCGAGAAGATGCATCTGACGCTCGGCTCTACGGGTCTGCTTCCCCATTTCGGGCACGCGCTTTACAGCTCGACCATGGTGAAGCGCGGCAAGCCGTTTCCCGATCTCTTTCTTCATGCGGCTCGTGAGATGGGCTTCGAGCCATCAGACTGCGTGGTGGTCGAAGACAGCGTACCGGGTACCCAGGCGGGTGTCGCGGCAGGCATGCGCGTCTTTTCCTATCACGCAGACCCGATGTCGGATCGCGAAGCGCTCGTGGCGGCAGGCGGCCTGCCGTTCGACGACATGCGGGAGCTGCCTTCGCTCATCCTTGGACAGCCGGTACTAAAACAGGCATGAACGAATCCGCCCCGCGCGCGTTTGGATTGATAGGAGATTCCAAACGCCGGGAGGAACGCCCTAATGCCCATCATCGACAGATCGACGATTGCGTTTCTTGCGCGAACGGAGTTCAGCCCACCCGATTGGCAGGCGAAGTGCGCGACCGTGACATAGCGAGGTTCGGCCGCTGAGTAGCGGATCAGTCTCGCGGCCGGGCAAGGCGGCGCTGGCGCCTCTCGTGGCTGCCGCGCCGCTTTTTCCTTTGTGAAAGCGTCAACTTCGTGGCCTGAGGATCCCGCATGTCAGTATGAAGTTGCTGGACCAACCGTCGACCTTTGCGGACAGACGCGCCGGGACTTAACCTGTACGCTCGCGACGAGCCAGCGGAGGAACTCATGAACAAGGCGGAAGAATTCAGACGGCTGCACGACGGTCCCGGCGCATTCGTCATCCCCAATCCATGGGACATCGGCACGGCGAAGCTGCTGGCCAATATGGGCTTCAAGGCACTGGCGACCACGAGCGCGGGTTACGCGTTCTCCCGCGGCCTGCCGGACGGCGGCGTCGACTTCGATGCGATGCTCGTACACTGTCGCGAACTGGTCGAAGCGGTGGACGTCCCCGTCTCGGCCGATTTGGAGAAAGGCAAGGGCGACGGGCCCGAAGATGCCGCGGAGACGATCAGGCGCGCCGCGTCCACGGGGCTCGCCGGATGCTCCATCGAGGATTCGACCGGCGACCCGGAAAAGCCGATCTTCGAATTCTCGCACGCGGTGGAACGCGTCGCGGCGGCTGTCGAAGCCGTCCGCGCGCTCGGGCACGACTTCGTCTTCACCGCGCGTGCGGAGAATTTTCTCTGGGGCCGCCCCGATCTCGACGACACGATCCGTCGCCTGCAGGCGTTCGAAAAGGCCGGCGCGGACGTGCTCTATGCGCCCGGCCTCTCGGAGATCGCCGATGTGAAAACCGTCTGTGCCAGCGTCGGCAAGCCGGTTAACGTGCTGGCCGTGCAAGGTTCTTCTGTCGCCACCCTGTCGGAGGCAGGCGCACGTCGTGTATCGGTGGGCTCAAAGCTGACCACCGCGGCATTCGGCGCCGTGGAGGCCGCGGGCAAGGAGATGCTGGAAGGCGGCACGTTCGAGTTCTCGCGGCAGGTCATGTCGTTCGCCAGGCTCCAGGCCATGTTCTCGGAAGGCCGTTGATGGCGGACAATCTGCGCGTTGTCGACATGCATACCGGCGGCGAGCCATTGCGGATCGTCACCGCCGGCTACCCGCCGCTGCCGCAAGGCACGATCCTCCAGAAGCGCGCCTTCGTGCGTGACAACCTCGACCATCTGCGCCGGCTGCTGATGTTCGAGCCGCGCGGCCATTTCGACATGTACGGGACGTTGCTGGTCGAGCCCGACCTGCCGGGCGCCGACCTCGCCGTGCTGTTCATGCACAATGAGGGTTATTCGACGATGTGCGGCCACGCCATCCTGGCGCTGGGCCGATATGCGGTCGACGAGGGACTGGTCGCCAAAACCGAACCGGTCACCGTCGTCAACATCGAGTGTCCCTGCGGACTCGTGAAGGCAGAGGTGGACGTCGAGGACGGCCGCGCAGGTGCGGTCTCGTTCGAAAGCGTGCCGTCCTTCCTGTTCGCATCGGATTGCCAGATCGAGGTCCCCGGCCATGGGACGATCCGGTTCGACATCGCCTATGGCGGCGCGTTCTACGCATTGGCCGACTGCCGTCAGTTTGGGCTCGAATTCGGCCGCGATTCCGTTCGTGCCTTTGCGGATGCCGCGGCAGTGCTGACCGAAAGCGCGAAGGTGGCCGTTCCCCTTTCCCATCCCGACCACGACAACCTCGCCTTCCTCTACGGCTCGATCCTGACGGATGGCGGCGACGGCTCCGGCGGACACCCGACGAAGAATGTCTGCGTCTTCGCCGACCGGCAGGTCGACCGGTCGCCGACGGGTTCCGGCGTCACGGCACGGCTTGCCGCGATGCACGCCAAGAGAGAGGTCGCGGTGGGCGAGACGCGCACCTTCGAAAGCATCGTCGGCTCGCGCTTCGAGGGAACCGTCGCACGGCTGGCGAAGGCCGGCGACACGGATGCCGTGACCGTGCGTGTGTCGGGCCGTGCCTTCTACAGCGGACGCGCCGAGTTCATCGTCGAGGACGACGATCCGCTCGGCGCCGGTTTCATCGTGCGCTGATTGCGGACTTCGCCGACGGCTTCCGTATCTGAGACCAGACGAAAGCTGCGATGAAGACCAGCGTCATCAAGACCACAATGGTGGGCGCGGGCGCGCTGTCGATGAAGAAGGAGAGGTAGACGCCGAGAAAGGCGCAACCGACCGCGATGGAAACCGCGACCGCCAGCATCGCCTCGAAGCGGCGGGTCAGGAGGAATGCAATCGCGCCCGGCGCGATCAGCATGGCGATCGCCAGAATGATGCCGACCGCCTTGAGCGCGCCGACGATGGTCAGGGACAGGATCGCCAGCAACCCGTAGTGGTAGAACCGCACCGGCAGGCCGATGGCGCGCGCATGCTGGGCGTCGAATGCGTGCAGAAGCAGGTCGCGGCGGAGCAGGCCGACAAAGCCGATCGCGATCAGGGCTATGACGCCCGTTTCGGCCACGTCGTTCCAGGTCACACCCAGAATGTTGCCGAACAGCACATGCAGCAGGTGCAGTTCGCTCTCGATCATCGAGAACATGACGATGCCGAGCCCGAACATGCCGGAAAACACGACGCCCATGACGGTGTCCTCCTTGACGCGACTGTTTTCTCTCAGGAAGCCAACGGCAAGCGCGCAGAACATGCCGGCAGCGAACGCGCCGACGGCAAGCGGCAGGCCGGCGAGATAGGCCAGCACCACGCCCGGCAGCACCGCGTGGCTTATTGCATCACCCATCAGCGACCAACCCTTGAGGATCAGGAAGGACGACAGCAGTCCCATCGGCGCGGCCACAAGGACCGAGATGACGAAGGCCTGCTGCATGAAGGGGAACTGGAAGGGCAGAAGCAGCGTGTCGATCATCGAGCAGCCTCGATCGCCGCGCGCGCCTGCCTGCGCGCCGCAAGCAGGCCATGCTTCGGTGCAAGGAAGAACGCCGCCAGGAAAATCAGCGTCTGCAGCACGACGATGATGCCACCGGTCGCGCCATCGATGAAGTAGCTCGCATAGGCGCCCACAAGGCTGGTCAGTGAGCCTATCGCCACACTGATGAGGATCAGCCGCGGAAACCGGTCAGTCAGCAGATAGGCCGTCGCGCCCGGCGTGACGACCATGGCGATGACGAGGAACGCGCCCACCGTCTGCAGTGCCGCAACCGTGCAGGCCGACAGCAGCGTGAAGAACAATACACGCAGCAGGCCGGGCCGCAGGCCGATCGAACGGGCGTGGTTCTCGTCGAAGAAGGTGACCATCAGGTCCTTCCATTTGACGATGAGGATCGCCAGCGAGACGCCGGCGATGATGACGAGCTGCAAGGTGTCTGCCGGCGTCACTGCAAGGATGTTGCCGAGCACGATGGTCTGGATGTTCACGGAAGCCGGCGACAGCGATACCATGAAGAGGCCGATGCCGAAGAAGGAGGTGAAGATCAGCCCGATCACCGCATCCTCACGCAGCCGCGTCTGGGTCGTCAGGAACAGCATCGCGCCGGCGGCAAGCCCACCGGAGAAGAATGCGCCCACCGCAAAAGGCAACCCCAGCATGTAGGCACCGGCAACGCCCGGAACGATGGCATGCGAGAGCGCATCGCCAATCAGCGACCAGCCCTTGAGCATCAGATAGGCCGACAGGAAGGCGCATACGGCACCGACCAGCGCCGAGACCCACATCGCGTTGACCATGTAGCCGTAGGAGAACGGCTCCAGCATCAAAGCGGTCATCGCGGGTCATCTCCCCTCGATGGAGCATCTTCCTCCGCTTCGGGCGTGCCGCCGGTCGACTGCGCCTTGTCGCCGTAGAGAACGAAGGGGCGCTCATCATCCGTCAGGACGGTCAATTGACGCGCATCCTCGTCATCGTGCAGTTCGGAACCACCCAGCACGAAATGGCGCAGGACGCCACCGAAGGCCGCCTCCAGATTGGGCCTCGTGAAGACCTCGCTCGTCAGGCCGGCCGCGAGAACGGTGCGGTTGAGCAGAACGGCACGGTCGCAGAACTCCGGCACCGAACCGAGGTTGTGCGTGGAGACCAGCATCACGCGACCCTCGTCGCGCAGCGAGCGCAGCAGCGCGATGATGGCTTCCTCGGTGGTGACGTCGACGCCTGTGAACGGCTCGTCGAGCAGGATCACCTGCCCTTCCTGGGCAAGCGCGCGCGCCAGGAAGACGCGTTTCTTCTGGCCACCCGAAAGCTCTCCGATCTGGCGCTTGCGGAAACCGGACATGCCAACGCGCTCCAGCGCTTCGTCGACCATGCGCCGGTCGTTCGCCGACGCCATGCGCAGGAAGTTCATGTGGCCGTAGCGGCCCATCATCACCACGTCCTCGACGAGGATCGGGAAGTTCCAGTCGACCTCCTCGGCCTGCGGAACATAGGCGACGACATTGCGACGCAGGGCACGGCCGGCCGGTTCGCCCATGATCGAGACGGAGCCCGCAGCGAGCGGCACAAACCCCATGATCGCCTTGAAAAGCGTCGACTTGCCGCTACCGTTGACGCCAACCAGCGCCGTGATGGTGCCGCGTGGGATCGAGAAGCCGGCATCGATCAGCGCCGCCTGGCCGTTGCGATAGGTGACTGTCACATTCCTGACGTCGAGACCGGCGCTTGACGCACCGGCCTGTCTGGACAGCGGTTTTTCCGCCGCAACATTCATTCCGAAAGACCCTCAGCTATCGTTTCCGTCGTGACCCGCAGCAGATCGAGATAGGTCGGGACCGGTCCGCCGGCATCGCTCAAGGAGTCGACACACAGGACGCCGCCATAGCTGGCGCCCGTTTCGCGCGCCACCTGCTGGGCGGGGTTTGGCGAGACCGTGCTCTCGCTGAAGATCGCCGGAATATCGTTCTCGCGCATCTGGTCGATCACCTTGCGGATCTGCTGCGGCGTGCCCTGCGCATCCGCATTGATGGGCCAGAGGTAAAGTTCCTTCAGGCCGAAGTCCCGCGCAAGATAGGAAAACGCGCCTTCGCTGGTCACCAGCCAGCGGCGCTCCTCGGGGATAGCCGACAGACGCTCGCGAATGGGTGCTACCATGGCCTCGATCTCGGCCGAATAGGCCGCGGCGTTAGCCGCGTAGACCTCGGCGTTGGCCGGGTCGTGCTCGGCGAAGGCAGCGCGGATGTTCTCGACATAGTTCAGGACATCGCTGGGCGACATCCAGGCATGCGGATTCGGCTTGCCACTGTACGGGCCTTCGGTGATGCCCATCGGCTCGACGCCCTCGCTGACGACCACGCCCGGCACGTCGCGCAGGTTCTGGAAGAAGCGTTCGAACCACAGTTCGAGGTTGAGTCCGTTCCAGAGAATCAGGTCGGCATCCTGGGCGCGCAGCATATCGCCGGGGGTGGGCTGGTATTCGTGGATCTCGGCATTCGGCCGCGTAATCGATTCCACATCCGCCGCGTCGCCGGCGACATTGCTGGCGATATCGGCGATGACGGTGAAGGTTGTGACGACCTTCAGCCTGTCTTCCTGCGCGGCTGCGGGCAGCATCGCAAGGCAAAGGGCGAGGGCGGCAAGCGCGGATCTGGCGAACATGAAATCTCCGGAAACAGGACGAATGGAATATCGATTATCGCCACATAGCTCGCTTTGGTCCCCTCGTCAATGCAATTGCAAATCGTTTGCAACTAAGATGCCGACTGATTGCGAGACGCCGCCATGCCGGAACGGAAAGAGCCGACCGCCAATGCCGGATGGCGAAAGCCCGCAGTCCCTCCGAACCGAGCGCGCCGAACCGATCATTCTTTGCAACGACCGGCCAAAAGAAGCATATTCGCCCCATGAACCAGACCGTGATTCCGAAGCCCGACTACGAAGCGGCGTTGCGAGAAGCCGGGGTACGCATTACCCGGCCTCGCCGGGTCATACTCGGCATCCTTTCCGACGCGGGCGATCATCCCGACGCAATGGAGATTTTCCGGCGCGCGGTCGCGATCGACAACAGCATATCGCTATCGACCGTCTATCGGACGATGAAGCTGCTAGAGGGCATAGGCGCGATCCACCGCCACGCCTTCGAGGGCGGACCATCGCGCTTCGAACCCGCAGTGGGCGAACACCACGACCATCTGATCGACATCGAAACCGGCGACGTGATCGAGTTCCAGTCGGATCGCATCGAGGAACTGCAGCAGGAAATCGCGCGCGAGCTGGGCTACGAGATCGTCCACCACCGGCTCGAGCTCTACGGGCGCAAGCGCCGCAAACGCTAGTTGCGGGCCTGCGCGACGGAGCCGCGCACAACGAGATCGACCGGCCACACCTCACCGCGCGCGCCGTCTTCAAGGCCGCCTATGCGCGCAGCCAGCCGCTCGGCGATGCGTTGGCCGGCGGACCGGATCGACGAACGCGTGGTGGCCAGCGGCACCGGAAAATTCTCCGGACGCAGAAACGGAAACACGTCGTCATGGGCGACAAGCGAAACGTCACCCGGAACGCTCAGGCCCACGTCGCGCAGCGCGCGGATGATACCGAGCGTCATCAGCAGGCTGGAGCACATGATCGCCGTGGGGCGCTCCCCTGCAGCAAGGACTTCACGGGCCGCGGCATAGCCGTTTTCTTCCGTCATCGGCAGTGCGCGAATGCGCGCCGGGGGCAATTCCACCCCGCTCGCGGCCATGGCGCGCCGTGCGCCACGCTCGCGATGGATGGCGAATGTCTGGTCCGGATTGCCGTTGATGAGGGCGATGCGGCGATGACCGAGTTGCACCAGCAGGCGGGCGGCCTCGTAGAACGCGGCCTCGTTGTCGATGTCGAGAAACGGATAGTCGAAATCAAGCCCTTCCGAGCGGCCGTGCACGATGAACGGAATGCCGAGTTCGTTAAGGAGCGCAATGCGCCCGTCCTTCGGGCGCGGCGACGAGATGTAGACCGCATCGACCTGCCGGTTGGCGACAATGCGGCGATAGGTGGTTTCCTCGTCTTCCATGGTCGAAGGCGACAGCGCGAGGTCGAGCTCGTGGGTGCGTGCGTAGTCGCCAAGGCCCGAAAGGAACTCGACGAAATGCGGATCGATCTCCACGCTGGCCCCCGTGGGCATGACATAGCCGATCATGCCCGCCTTGCCAGTTGCCAGACGCCGCGCGCTGGGGTTGGGGCGATATCCGTGGCGCTTGGCAGCGTCGACAACCCGCCTGCGGGTTTCCTCCGCGACCTCGGGATAGCCGTTGAGCGCCCGGCTTACCGTTGTCTGCGACAGATCCAGCATCCTGGATAGCTGTTTGAGATTCACGATCCTACTCCACTGCCCGCACCGGCCGATGAGCCATCTCACTCAAAGCGCTTTGAAAAGTCGAGTGAATCTGGCGTGGAAATGCTGGACATCCCACGAATATTAAGGCCGTCGATGGCCGCTCGCAAAGCAGAAAAACATATTGCGACGCGACAAAACCGTGCTGCGGCGCGCAATTTCAAGCCAGCTAAATCGATTTATTCTCCGGGCCTATTGACTTTGCGTCAATTCGATGGCGAAGATGCAATCAGTCAAAGCGCTTTGGATTTCGCCGTCAAAGCCTCTCGGCGAAGCGATGCGCTGGCCGTGCGCGCAGTGGAGGTTGCGCGCATCGAACGATGTCGATTTCGAACGGGAGGAAATCATGAGGAATTCCCTGCTGGCAGGCGCAGCGCTTGCCACGATAGCCATGTACACAGCGCCTGCTGCGGCCGAACTCAAATTCGCGCCGGGCGAGGACGGCCGCTTCACCTGGTCGGACTACGAAACCTTGCAGCAGACCGACCTGTCCGGCCAGACACTGACCGTTTTCGGCCCCTGGCGCGGCGCCGACGAGGACCTGATCCAGTCGATCCTCGAATATTTCCGCGAGGCGACGGGCGCGACCGTCAACTACTCCTCCTCCGAGAATTACGAACAGCAGATTGTCATCGACACGCAGGCGGGCAGCCCGCCCAATGTCGCGATCCTGCCGCAGCCGGGCCTGATCCAGGACCTGGCGTCGAAGGGCCTGCTTACCCCGCTCGGCGAAGAGACGGCCGCCTGGGTGGCGCAGAATTACGGCGCGGGCGAATCCTGGGTCGATCTCGGCACCTATGCCGACGAAAACGGCGAGGAACAGTTCTTCGCCTTCCCTTACAAGGCCGACGTGAAGTCGCTTGTGTGGTACTCGCCGGACAATTTCGAGGATGCCGGCTACGAAGTGCCGGAAACCATGGAAGAGCTGCTGGCCCTGCAGGACCAGATCGTCGAGGACGGCGGCGTGCCGTGGTGCATCGGCCTGGGTTCGGGCGGCGCGACGGGGTGGCCCGCGACCGACTGGGTCGAGGACATCATGCTGCGCATCCACGAGCCGTCCGTCTACGACCAGTGGACCACCAACGAGATTCCCTTCAACGATCCGAAGGTGGTCGAGGCGCTGGAAATCTTCGCTTCCATCGCGACCAACAACGACTACGTCAACGGCGGTGCCGCCGCGGTTGCGGCAACCGACTTCCGCGATAGCCCGAAGGGGCTCTTCGACATCCCGCCCAAGTGCTACATGCATCATCAGGCCTCGTTCATCCCGTCCTTCTTCCCGGAGGGAACCGAGATGGGCATCGACGCAGACTTCTTCTACATGCCGCCTTACGCGGAAAAGGATCTCGGCAAGCCGGTTCTCGGCGCTGGCACGCTGGCGATGATCACCAGCGATTCGGACGCCTCGCGGGCCTTCATCGAGTTTCTGAAGATGCCGCTCACGCATGAGCTTTGGATGGCCCAATCCGGTTTCGTCACACCGCACAAGGGCGTCAATGTCGATGCCTACGCCAATGAAGAACTCAAGCGTCAGGGACAGATCCTGGCCGATGCGACGACCTTCCGCTTCGACGGGTCGGACCTGATGCCCGGTCGCATCGGCGCCGGATCGTTCTGGACCGGCATGGTCGAGCTCGTCGGCGGCAAGCCGGCCGAGCAGGTCGCCACCGAAATCCAGACGAGCTGGGACGCCATCAAATAAGGGCGGGGCTCCTCCCCGAAACATACGGTCCGGGCCGCGCGCGGCCCGGACCGGCAGACAAGTCGACACCTTCGGACAAATCCACGGACCGGAACCGGCGCGGGGACGCTGCCGGTGCAAATTCCGGCCAATAGCGGGAGGATACGATGACGGGCCAGATCATCTCCGCGATTCTGACTGTCGTTCTGGGCGTTTCGGGCTGCGTCGTCTATTTCTGGGGCGCCAACCGGCTGCTCGACCTGATCTTCCCGGCGCACGGCGTCTCCAGCCAGGCCGCCATCGACAACCTGCGCCGGCAAGGGCTGATCCGGCCCTGGCTTTTCCTCGGGCCCGCCCTCCTTATCCTCACGGTCTATCTGGTCTATCCGGTGATCGAGACGGCACGCCTCTCGTTCCTGGACCGCGGCGGTCAGAATTTCGTTGGCACCGACAACTACGAATGGGCGTTTGGCGACCGCGAGTTCCGCCAGGCGATCTTCAACAATTTCCTCTGGCTCGCCGTGGTGCCGGCGGCCTGCACGTTCTTCGGTCTCGTCATCGCCGTGCTGACCGACCGCATCTGGTGGGGCAACATCGCCAAGATGTTCGTCTTCATGCCGCTAGCCATTTCGTTCGTGGGCGCCAGCGTGATCTGGAAATTCATCTACGAGTATCGCGGAACGGGCCAGACCCAGATCGGCGTGCTCAACGCCATCGTGCAATGGTTCGGCGGCGAGCCGCAGGTCTGGATATCGCTGCCCTTCTGGAACAATTTCTTCCTGATGGTGATCCTCATCTGGATTCAGACCGGTTTTGCCATGGTCATCCTGTCGGCCGCGCTGCGCGGTATCCCCGACGAGACGATCGAGGCCGCAACCATCGACGGCGCCAACGGCTTCCAAATCTTCTGGAAGATCATGGTGCCGCAGATCTGGGGCACGATCGCGGTGGTGTGGACGACCATCACCATTCTCGTCCTCAAGGTCTTCGACATCGTGCTGACCATGACCAACGGCCAGTGGAACACCCAGGTTCTCGCCAATCTGATGTTCGACTGGATGTTCCGCGGCGGCGGCGATTTCGGCCGCGGCGCGACGATCGCGATCATCATCATGCTCGCCGTCATACCGATCATGATCTGGAACATCCGCAACGCCACGCGCGAGACGGGAGGACACTGACATGGCCGCGACCGGAAAGAGCTTCGCCCAGCGCTGGGGCGTCCATATCGCCGTGCTGCTGATCGTCATCGTGTGGACCATCCCGACACTCGGCATTCTCGTGTCCTCGCTGCGCGACAAGGACCAGATCGCCGTTTCCGGCTGGTGGACCGCGCTGACCACCTCGTCGCAGACCGGTCAGGGTCGCACCGACGCCGCCGACGCGCAGGTCGAACAGGGCGGGCGCTTTGTGATCTCCGGCAACCTGCTGGAGGACGGAACCGCACTGCGCATCACGGCCTTCGGCACACGCATCCAGGAACCGACTGCGCATGAGGCCGGCACCGTGGCCGAACTGGAAGACGGTGTCACGCTGCAGGTGAACGAGGACGGCAGCTACGTCCATTCGTCGCCCGTGGCCTTCGAGGGTCGGCGCGGCGAGCGTGTCTTCTTCGAGGCGTCGACACCCCCGCGCTTCACCACCGAAAACTACGAGACGGTGCTGTTTTCGGAGGGCATCGGCCGATCGTTCATCAACTCGCTGACCGTGACGATTCCGGCCACCATCATCCCGATCCTGATCGCGGCATTTGCGGCCTACGCGCTCGCCTGGATGCGGTTTCCCGGGCGCGCCATCCTGATCGCCGTCGTCATCGGCCTGCTCGTCGTACCCCTGCAGATGTCGCTGATACCGCTGCTCAAGCTCTATAACGGAGTCGGCGCCTTCTTCGGCGTGCCCGCCAAGACCTATCTCGGCATCTGGCTCGCCCATACCGGCTTCGGCCTGCCGTTCGCGATCTACCTGCTAAGGAGTTATATCGCCGGCCTGCCGCGCGAGATCATGGAATCGGCCCGGATAGACGGGGCGAGCGACTTCGAGATTTTCGTCAAGATCGTGCTGCCGCTCTCCTTCCCGGTGCTGGCTTCCTTCGCCATCTTCCAGTTCTTGTGGGTATGGAACGACCTTCTGGTCGCGATGGTGTTCCTGGGTTCCGGCTCGAACCAGCTCGTCCTGACCGGCAAGCTCAACGCGCTGCTGGGTTCGCGCGGCGGCGACTGGGAAATTCTCACGACATCGGCCTTCGTCACCATAATCGTGCCGCTTCTCGTGTTCTTCTCGTTGCAACGCTATTTCGTCCGCGGGCTGCTCGCGGGCTCCGTCAAGGGTGGTTGATCGATGCAGGCTGCAATGCATATCCAGAACAGGGAAGGCGCGGAACCGGCGGTGGAACCGGATCGCGACTGGTGGCGGGGGGCGGTCATCTATCAGATCTACCCGCGCTCCTTCCAGGATTCCGACGGCGACGGCATCGGGGACCTGCGCGGCATCCTGACCCGCCTGCCGCACATCGCCAGTCTCGGCGCGGATGCGATCTGGATTTCTCCGTTCTTCCGCTCGCCGATGGCGGATTTCGGCTACGACGTCTC
>JAEWFU010000252.1 GCA_023388675.1 Pseudomonadota bacterium
CGCGACTTCTGCGGCTCGAACGGGAAGAAGCTCTCGATGCCCTTGCTGGTGACGACCACCATTTCGCCGGGCTTCAGGTCGCGGACGAAACGAGCCCCGATAATATCTAGAGCGCAGGTTTCGGACGCGAGTATCCACGCGCCGTCGAGATCGCCGAGCACAAGCGGCCGTATGCCCATGGGGTCCCGGCAGCCGATCATCTTCTTGGCCGTCAGCCCGACGAGCGAGAACGCGCCCTCGAGCTGCCGCACGGCCTCGATAAAACGGGAATTGATGTCCTTCTCGCGGCTGGTGGCGACGAGATGGAGGATCGTCTCCGTATCCGAGGTGGAGGTGAAGATGGAGCCTTGCTTCTGCAGCGCCCGCTGCACGGTCATCGCATTGGTCAGGTTGCCGTTGTGGGCAACCGCGATGCCGCCTTCGGCAAGCTCCGCAAACAGTGGCTGCACGTTGCGCAGGCCCGCGCCGCCGGTCGTGGCGTAGCGCGTGTGGCCGATGGCGCGCGTGCCGGAAAGCCGGTCGATCACGGATTGCTTGGTGAAGGTGTCGCCGATCAGGCCGACATGGCGTTCGACGTGGAACTGCGAGCCGTCATAGGACACGATACCGGCCGCTTCCTGCCCGCGATGCTGCAACGCATGCAGCCCGAGCGTGACGATCGCGGCGGCATCCTGCCGGCCGAAAATGCCGAAGACGCCGCATTCGTCATGAAAGCGGTCGTCGGCACCTGATGAAAACGGAGTATCGTCTGCGTCTGCCATAAGGCACCGCCTCTCGATTGTTTTCTGTTTGCGTATCCCGCGCCAGTGTGGCGCAGCCCTCAGTTTTCCGGCTGTTCGGTGCCGGGCGTGTCATCGCCGGGCGATATGCGGTTCAGTATCGAGTTTTCCGGATCGTCGGGCAGGATACCTTCCAGCCAGTTTCCGATACTTTCCAGCAGTGGCAGCGATTTGGCTTCCGAAATCCATGCAGGCGGGTTGGTTCCCACCAGCCACGAGAAGAACAGAAGGCCCACGGCCACCACGAGTATGCCGCGTGCGGCGCCATAGAGGAAGCCCAGCGTCCGGTCCAGCGCCCCGATGCGGCTGTCGATGATGAAGTCGGCGATCTTCATGGTGATGACCGTCACCACGATCAGCGCGATGAAGAACACGATCGCCGCAGCCACCGCTATGCGGAGCTGCGCCTGGTCCACATACGATTCGATGTAGGGGACGACGGCCGGATAGAAGAAATATGCCGCAACCGCAGCAGCACCCCACGATGCGATCGACAGGATCTCGCGCGAGAAACCCCGCACCATTGCAAGCATTGCGGAAACGAGGGTGAAGCCGACGAGGATTCCGTCCAGCAGGGTAATGGGCATTCAGGCTCCACTCCAGTCGCGCAAGCGGAGACCGCTCGCCACTTGCATCCCTTCAGTCATCCGCGTCGCGTCGCTTCGATCCGGCGATGCGCACGACCAGATCGGAGAGCGTAGCCGGCTGAAACGCCCGCTGGCCGCTCCCGCCATTCTGCTCGTCACCCGCACCGGGCATTACCGCCTGGGCGAAACCCAGCTTTTCCGCCTCTTTCAGACGTTGCTGGGCATGTGCGACGGGCCGTATAGCCCCCGAAAGACTGATTTCGCCGAAATAGACGCAATCGGCCGGAAGGGCAAGACCGGTGAGCGAGGAAACCAGCGCCGCTGCAACCGCGAGGTCCGCCGCAGGCTCCGTGATGCGATAGCCGCCGGCGACGTTGAGGTAGACGTCGTGCTGGGCGAAGCGGACGCCGCAATGGGCTTCCAGCACCGCAAGCACCATCGACAGTCGGGCCGAATCCCAGCCGACCACGGCGCGGCGCGGCGTGCCGAGCGGGGAGGGGGCGACCAGCGCCTGGATTTCCACGAGCACCGGCCGCGTGCCTTCCATGCCGGCGAACACCGCGGCGCCCGGCGCCTTCGCGCTGCGCTCGCCGAGGAAGAGCTCCGACGGGTTGGCAACCTCGCGCAACCCCTTGTCCGACATCTCGAAGACACCGATCTCGTCGGTCGGCCCGAAACGGTTCTTGACGGTCCGCAGGATGCGGTAATGGTGCCCGCCTTCGCCCTCGAAATAGAGCACGCCATCGACCATGTGCTCGACCACGCGCGGACCGGCGACCTGGCCTTCCTTGGTGACGTGGCCGACGAGAACAACCGCGGCGCCGGTCGACTTCGCATAGCGGATCATCGCCTGCGCGGCCGCGCGCACCTGGGTCACCGTGCCCGGCGCGCTGTCGGCCATGTCGGTCCACAGCGTCTGGATCGAGTCGAGGATGACGAGATCGGGCCGCTTGCCTTCGGCGATGGTGGCAAGGATGTCCTCGACATTGGTCTCGGCCGCGAGCTCGACGGGCGTCTCCGCCGCACCCAGCCGCTGCGCGCGCAGGCGTATCTGCGCCACCGCTTCCTCGCCGGAAACGTAGACGACGCGATGCCCGCGCATCGCCAGAGCCGCGGCCGCCTGGGTCAGCAGTGTCGATTTGCCGATGCCCGGATCGCCGCCGACCAGCAGCGCCGAGCCGCGCACGAAGCCGCCGCCGGTCGCCCGGTCGAGTTCGCCGATGCCGGAAACGATACGCGGCGCTTCCTCGATCTCGCCGGAGAGCGTGGTGAGCGTGACGGGCCGCCCCTTGCGGCTGCTGCGCATGCCGGCCGGTCCGCTACCGATGCCGCCGGACGTGCCTTCCTCGACCAGCGTGTTCCACTCGCCGCAGGCATCGCACTTGCCGGCCCAGCGCGTATGCGCCGTACCGCAGTTCTGGCAGATGAACTGAACGCGGGGCTTAGCCATGGATACCTGATCCGCGACGCCGCGTTCCTTCGCGCCCCCCTCTGGCTTGCCAGCCATCTCCCCCACGAGGGGGGAGATCGGCCGGCCGCCCGGCTTTCGCCAATCGGCGACGTGGCAGAAGGAACGGTGAGAGCAAGGCTGCCGATCTCCCCCCTCGTGGGGGAGATGTCCGGCAGGACAGAGGGGGGCAACGTAGAGAAGCTGCGCAGACAGGCATCAGCTCCCCTCCCCACCCACATAGCGCCGGTGGTAGCGCTTCCCCAGCGACGTGAGCAGCTCGTAGGAAATGGTGCCGGCTGCCGCTGCGGCGTCGTCGATGGCGATGTTGGGGCCGAACAGTTCCACCCAGTCGCCGACGCTCACCGCGTCCGCGCCGAGACCGGTGATGTCGAACATGGTCAGGTCCATCGTCACGCGACCCAGAACCGGCACTTTCCTGCCATGCACGAAACCATGGCCTCCGCCGACGGTATTCACTTCCCGCAAGGGCACCCCGCTGCCGGAACTTGCGCGATGATAGCCATCCGCATAACCCGTCGAGACGACAGCGATGATCGTGTCGCGCGCGAGCGCGTGCGTCGCGCCGTAGCTCACTGTCCCGCCCGCGCTCACCTGCCTGACTTGCACCACGCGCGCTTCCGCCGTGACGACGGTCTTCATCGGGTTTTCAGCGCCGTTGACCGGCCGGCCGCCATAGAGTGCGATGCCCGGACGCACGAGGTCGAACGCGAAATCGCCATCTTGAAATGTTCCGGCGGAATTGGCCAGACTTGAATCGATCCCCGAGAAAGCCCGGCTAACCGCCTGAAACGATTCGAGCTGCTGCCTGTTGAGCGGATGATCGGGATCGTCGGCACAGGCCAGATGGCTCATCAGCACGCGCGGCGTGATCGCGCCTGTCAGCGCGTTTTCCTGGGCGAAGGCAACCGCTTCCCCTGGCGTGAGTCCCAGCCGGTTCATGCCGGTGTCGACATGGATCGCGCAGGGGCGCGGCACGTCCCCGTCCCAGCCGAAGGCTTCCCAACACGAAAGATCAGCCGGCGAGCCGAGCACCGGCAGCAGTCGATGCCTGCCGTAGGCGGGCGCTGCTTCAGGGCCGAAGAGCCCGTTCAAGACGAAGATATCCGCTTCCGGCAGTATCGCGCGTAGTGCGATGCCTTCTTCCGGCAGGGCGACAAAGAAGGTGCGGCAGCCTGCGTCCCACAGGACCGGCGCGACATGGCCGGCACCCAAGCCGTAGGCATCCGCCTTGACCACGCCGGCCACCGCCGCGGGTGCTGCCTGACGGACAAGGCGGCCGTAGTTTTCTGCAAGCGCCTCGAGATCGATCGTCAGCCGGCCGCCGGCGAGCCGAGGGTCGGCGCCCTCGTGGAGCGTGTCGGGTTCGAAGGGAAGCCAGCCGGTCAATGTCTATTCGAACCGCTCTGGCAGGCGGTCTTCCTCGGCAAGGTCCGAGAAGCGCGTGAACTGGCCCTCGAAGGCCAGCTCCACCGTGCCGGTCGGGCCATGGCGCTGCTTGGCGATGATCAGTTCGGCCTTGCCCTTCACGCGCTCGAATTTCAGCCGCCAGTCCTCATATTCCGGGGTGCCTTCCTCCGGCTGCTTGTTCTGCATGTAGTACTCGTCGCGATAGACGAACAGCACCACGTCGGCGTCCTGCTCGATCGAGCCCGATTCGCGCAGGTCGGCGAGTTGCGGCCGCTTGTCGTCGCGGCTCTCGACCTGACGCGAGAGCTGGGAGAGCGCGATGATCGGCACGTTCAGTTCCTTGGCCAGCGCCTTCAGGCCGGTGGTGATCTCGGTGATTTCCTGAACGCGGTTCTGGCTGGATTTGGCCGACGAGCCCTGCATCAGCTGAACGTAGTCGATGACGATGACGTCGAGGCCACGCTGCCGCTTGAGGCGCCGCGCGCGCGCCGCTAGCTGCGCGATGGAGATGCCGCCGGTCTGGTCGATGAACAGCGGCGTCTTCTGCATCATCTGCGAACACGCGACCAGCTTCTCGAAATCGGCTTCGGTGATCTCGCCGCGCCTGATCTTGGAGGACGAGATTTCCGTCTGCTCGGAGATGATACGCGTCGCGAGCTGTTCAGACGACATTTCGAGCGAGAAGAAGCCAACCACGCCGCCATTCGCGGCCTTGAAGGAGCCGTCGGCCTGCTGCGCCGGCGTATAGGCGCTGGCGATGTTGAAGGCGATGTTGGTGGCCAGCGAGGTCTTGCCCATGGCGGGACGCCCGGCAAGGATGATGAGATCGGAGGACTGGAGGCCGCCGAGCTTGCGGTCGACATCGCGCAGGCCGGTCGAGATGCCGGAAAGATGACCGTCACGCATATAGGCGGCATTGGCCATGTCGACGGCGGTCTTCACCGCATCGTTGAAGCTCTCGAAGCCGCCGTCGTAGCGGCCGGTCTCCGCCAGCTCGAACAGCCGGCGCTCGGCATCCTCGATCTGCT
>JAEWFU010000307.1 GCA_023388675.1 Pseudomonadota bacterium
GTGCGCCGGATCGGGACCGGCTTCACCTTTACCGAGGGGCCGCTGTGGCATCCGCTGGAACACCATCTCCTGTTTTCCGATATGCCGGGCGACGTGCGCCGCCGCTGGGATGGCAACGACATCATCGAAGTGATGCGGCCTTCGAACAAGGCCAACGGGCTCACCTATGATGCAGCGCTCAATCTGATCGCCTGCGAGCATGCAACTTCGTCGGTCGTGCGTGTGCGTGCCGACGGGTCGCGCGAGGTGCTGGCCAGTCATTTCGAGGGCAAGGAACTCAACAGCCCCAACGATCTGTGCCTCCATTCCAGCGGCGCGATCTATTTCAGCGATCCCTGGTTCGGACGCATGCCGATTTTCGGCGTCGAGCGGCCACGCCAGCTTGGCTGGCAGGGCGTGTTCCGCATCGCGCCGGGGCAAGAGGGCAGCGAACCGCAATTGCTGGTCGACCGCTATCTGTTCTCCCAGCCCAACGGCCTCTGCTTCTCGCCCGATGAAAAGCTGCTCTATGTCAACGACACGGAGCAGGCCAATATCCGCGTATTCGACGTGCGGGCCGACGGTTCGCTTGCCAATGTGCGGCTGTTTGCATCCGGTATCAAGGATACGCGCAAGCAAGGCGTGCCTGACGGCATGAAATGCGATGCCGAAGGCAATGTCTGGGTCACGGCTCCGGGCGGCATCTGGGTCTACGCTACCTCTGGGCAGCTGCTCGGCAAGATAGCTGTCCCGGAGCTTGCGGCCAACTTCACCTGGGGCGGAACCGACTGGCGTACGCTGTTCGTGTGCGCTTCGACGTCGGTCTATGCGGTTGATGTCGGAATCGGCCCTCGAAAGGAACCTTACATGAGTGCACAACCTGCCCATGAGAGAAATGCCGCCGCTTCGTCCGGAGCGGATGAAGACGGTGTTTTCCGGCTCGATCCGTCGCGCTGCGCGCTGATTATCCAGGACATGCAGAACGACGTGGTGATGGAGGGTGGAGCTTTTGCCGATTCCGGCGCGCCGCAGCATTGTCGCGAGCAGAACGCCATCGAAAATGCCCGCAGGCTCGCCGAACGCTGCCGCGCAGCACGCGTGCCGGTGATCCATGTCTGGTTCGAGGTGGACAATGCCGGCCGCGGCATGACGCTGAACGCACCGCTGTTCGAAAACACGATGCAGGCCAACGCGCTGGTGAAGGGCAGTTGGGGCGCGCAGCCCGTGCCCGGGCTCGAGGCGCAGGTGGGCGACCATGTCGTTTCCAAGAGCCGCATGAGCGCCTGGGAAGGCACCAGCCTGGAAACCGTGCTCAAGGCCGAGGGCAGGGACACCATCATCGAGACTGGCGCCTGGACCAACATGTCCATCGAGCACACGGCGCGAACCGGGGCCGACAAGGGTTACATCATGATCGTGCCGGAGGATGCCTGCTCGACCATGAACGCCGACTGGCACCGGGCTTCCATCGACTATGCGTTGCAGAACGTAGCGGCCGTGACTACGACGGACGAGGTTCTGCGGGCGCTGGGCGCAGCCGGCTAGCGCGCTCTGCCCGGCCGGGCAACGTTGCACGCGGAAAATTTCACGCTACTCGTTGACATGGTCTGCGCAGCAGATACTAGATGTAGTCGTCATGGTTCTTGCGAGTCGGGTTTAGACTCAAGAGCTAAGAGGGAAGCCGGTGCGCATGTAGTGCAAGGCCGGCGCTGCCCCCGCAACTGTAAGCAGTGAGCTTGCGTCGAGTTATGCCACTGGTGCGAAAGCGCCGGGAAGGCCGACGAAAGCGGCGACCTGCGAGCCAGGAGACCTGCCGTGACGAACACACACGAACCTCGGGCGGGGTGTCCCGATGGTGCGCGTTGCTGATGCGCGGTCCGCCGTGCGCCCCGGCATGCGTTCCGCGAAATCCCCGTCCAAAACGCCTACGGGGACAAGATGCCGGCAACCTCAATTCAGCACACCAACGGAACCGCGCCGGTTCCGATTTCCATCGCAACTGCCGACCGGCCAGCGGCCGAACCGGGCTACCGCGTCATTCGGCGCAACGGCGCTGTCACGCCTTTCGATCCAAGCAAGATCACGGTTGCGTTGACCAAGGCGTTTCTTGCGGTGGAGGGCTCGACGGCAGCCGGCTCGCGCCGCGTGCACGACGTCGTTGAGGAACTGACCGGGCAGGTCGTGTCGGCACTCACCCGACGCGTAGGCGAGGGCCGCACATTCCACATCGAGGACGTGCAGGATCAGGTCGAACTGGCGCTGATGCGCGGTGAAAACCACAAGGTGGCGCGCGCGTATGTGCTCTACCGCGAGGAGAGGGCACGAGAGCGTGCCGCCGGGAAGGCAACGTCGACCGAAAGCGCCGTGCCGTCCCTGCATGTGAAGGCGGAAGACGAATCGCTCCTCCCGCTCGACGAAGCGCGCCTTGCGCAGATCGTCGAGGAGGCCTGTGCCGGCCTTGATGCGGTCTCGTCCACGCCAATCCTTACCGAAGCGCGGCGCAACCTCTATGACGGCATCACGCTCGACGAACTGTCTCTGGCACCGATTCTCGCCGCGCGCACGCTGGTCGAGCAGGAGCCGAATTACGCCTTCGTTTCCGCCCGCCTGTTGCTCGACAGGTTGCGGCGCGAGGCGCTGACCTTCGTCTCCGGCCGGGCCGAGCAGGCAACGCAGGCTGATATGTTGACGCGCTATGCGAGCTATTTCCCCGATTTCGTCAAGGCAGGCATCGACGCCGAGTTGATCGACCCGGAGCTCGGCCGCTTCGACCTCGCGCGCCTCGGCGCCGCGCTGAAGCCGGAGCGGGACCTGAACTTCCAGTATCTCGGGCTCCAGACCCTTTACGACCGCTATTTCCTGCACACCAAGGGCAAGCGCTTCGAGCTGCCGCAGGCCTTCTTCATGCGCGTGGCCATGGGGCTGGCGATCCGCGAGATCGATCGCGAAGGCAGGGCGATCGAGTTCTATGACCTGCTGTCGTCGTTCGATTTCATGGCCTCCACGCCGACGCTGTTCAATTCCGGCACGACGCGGCCGCAGCTTTCTTCCTGCTTCCTGACCACCATCGGCGATGATCTGGACGCCATCTTCAAGGGCGTGAAGGACAATGCGCTGCTTGCCAAATATTCGGGCGGGCTCGGCAACGACTGGACGCCGGTGCGCGGCCTTGGCGCCCACATCAAGGGCACCAATGGCGAGAGCCAGGGCGTCGTGCCGTTCCTGAAGGTCGCCAACGACACGGCCATCGCCGTCAACCAGGGCGGCAAGCGCAAGGGCGCGGTCTGCGCTTATCTAGAGACCTGGCATGTCGACATCGAGGAGTTCCTCGACCTCAGGAAAAACACCGGCGACGACCGCCGCCGCACGCATGACATGAATACGGCCAACTGGGTGCCGGACCTCTTCATGGAGCGTGTAGAGGCCGACGCGGAATGGACGCTGTTCTCGCCCGATGAGACGCCGGACCTGCACGACCTCTACGGCAAGCCGTTCAGACAAGCCTACGAGGCCTATGAGGCGAAGGCGGCGGCCGGCGAGCTGAACGTCTTCCGCAAGGTTCGGGCGCTCGACCTGTGGCGCAAGATGCTGACCATGCTTTTCGAGACGGGGCATCCGTGGGTCACATTCAAGGACCCGTGCAACATTCGCTCGCCGCAGGGCCACGTCGGCGTTGTGCATTCGTCGAACCTGTGCACGGAAATCACCCTGAACACCTCGAAGGACGAGGTCGCCGTGTGCAATCTCGGCTCGATCAATCTGCTGAACCACGTCACGGAAAAAGGTCTCGACTTCGATCGGATGGCGAAGACCGTCGGCACCGCGATGCGCATGCTCGACAATGTCATCGACATCAATTTCTACACGATCCCCGAAGCGCGCGCGTCCAACCTGCGCCATCGCCCGGTCGGCCTCGGCCTGATGGGCTTCCAGGATGCGTTGCAGAAGTTGCGCATCCCCTATGCTTCGGACGCAGCGGTTGAGTTCGCCGATCGTTCTATGGAAGCAATCAGCTACCACGCTATCTCGGCTTCGGTAGACCTTGCAGCGGAGCGCGGCCGCTACCCGAGCTTCGACGGCTCGCTGTGGTCGAAAGGAATCCTGCCGGTCGATTCAATCCGGCTGCTGGAAGATGCTCGTCCCGGCGTGGACATGGATTCGGCTTCGACGCTCGACTGGGAGGGTCTCCGCAAGCGGGTCAAGAAGACCGGCATGCGCAACTCCAACACGATGGCGATCGCGCCGACGGCGACTATTTCCAACATCTGCGGCGTGTCGCAATCGATCGAACCGGGCTACCAGAACCTGTTCGTGAAATCGAACATGAGCGGCGACTTCACCGTCGTGAACGCGCAGCTCGTGCACGACCTGAAGCAGCGTGGCCTGTGGGACGAGGTGATGGTGTCGGACCTCAAATATTTCGACGGCTCGCTCGGCCAGATCGACCGCATCCCCGACGATCTCCAGGCGATCTATGCGACCGCGTTCGAGATCGATTCCGCATGGCTGATCGAGGCGGCATCACGTCGCCAGAAATGGATCGACCAGGCGCAGTCGCTCAATATCTACATCGCCAATCCGTCGGGCAAGAAGCTCGACGAGCTCTATCGTTTCGCGTGGAAGAAGGGTCTAAAGACCACCTACTACCTGCGGTCGCGCTCGGCCACCCATGTGGAGAAGTCGACGCTGAAGGGCCCCGACGGCAAGCTGAACGCGGTGTCCGCCATGGTGACTGCTGCTTCCGCTGCGGCCCCGATCGCCATCGACCCTGATGCCGCCTGGGGCAAAGCCTGCGCCATCGACGATCCCGAGTGCGAGGCCTGCCAGTAAGGGCAGCCCCCTCTACGTCTGCTTCGCGGACACCTCTCCCCCACTCCGTGGGGGCGAGGAAGAGCGCCAAGGTCGCCACCACCTTTCCTCGCCCCCCTTTTGAGGGGGAGAGGTGTCCGCGAAGCGGACGGAGAGGGGGTGTGCTCAACACATCAAGGAATAACAAAATGCTCGACTGGTCCGAACCAAAAGCAACCGTCCCAACCCTTCCCGTAGACGGCATCGAAGCCGATGCCACCGGCCTCGGCGAGATCGAGCGCGGTGCGGCGCGCGTCTCGGTCGACGACAAGCGCATGATCAATGCCCGCGCCGACGTGAACCAGCTCCTGCCGTTGAAATATCGCTGGGCATGGGAAAAGTATCTTTCCGGCTGCAACAACCACTGGATGCCGACCGAGGTTTCCATGCAGGCCGACATTGCGCTGTGGAAGTCGAAGGACGGCCTGACGGATGACGAGCGGCGGATGCTCAAGCGCAATCTTGGCTTCTTCGCCGCCTCCGAGTCGCTGGTGGCGAACAACATCGTGCTTGCCATCTACCGCCACCTGACCAACCCGGAATGCCGGCAGTATCTTTTGCGGCAGGCCTTCGAGGAGGCGATCCACACGCACACCTTCCAGTACATCGTGGAAAGCCTCGCGCTGGACGAAGGCGAGCTGTTCAACATGTATCGCGAGGTGCCGTCGATCACCGACAAGGCGGCTTGGGCGCTCAAGCACACGCAGAACCTCGACAACCCGGATTTCAAGACTGGAACGCCGGAGGCGGACCAGTCCTTCCTGCGCGACCTCGTCGCCTTCTACGTCATCTTCGAAGGCATGTGGTTCTACACCGGCTTCGCGCAGATTCTGTCGCTCGGCCGCCGCAACAAGATGGTCGGCATCGCCGAGCAGTACCAGTACATATTGCGCGACGAGTCGATCCACCTGAATTTCGGCATCGACGTCATCAACCAGATCAAGCTGGAGAACCCGCATCTGTGGACCAAGGCGTTCCAGGACGAGGTGCGCGGCATGATCGCCGATGCTGCCGAACTGGAAGCAGCCTACGGCCGCGATACGATGCCGCGCGGCTTCCTCGGGCTGAATGCGGCACTGTGCGAACAGTATATGCATTTCATCGCCAACCGGCGCTGCGCCCAGCTTGGTCTGCAAACGGTCTTCGCCGAGGCTGAAAACCCGTTCCCGTGGATGTCGGAGGCGATGGACCTGAAGAAGGAGAAGAACTTCTTCGAGACCCGCGTCATCGAATACCGGAACGGCGGTGCGCTTTCCTGGGACTGATCTCACGCGAAGAATTCGACGGAAGCGCATCCCCCGCGTCGGCTCAACCGTCATCGCGCCGCTGACGATCTTAAAGCCCGCTGGAGAGATCCGGCGGGCTTGCTGATTTCTGCCGGAGTTTGACGGTCAGGCAGGAATCCGGCTGGCCCACGCTAGCGGTCGACCTACACGGCAAGCCCGAAGCATCTAACAAGATCGGCGTTGCATTTCCGGAGCTGTTCGCTAATTTGCTATAACGTTAAAGCATTGCGGAACTGAGCTTTGTTACGGAGCGGTATCGTGCTGGATACGAGCAGGTCGAGATGAGCTTAGAAATTTCCGGACACCCTTGGTCCTCGGCATCGAGTGGCCCCGGGCGGATTGCTTGAAATCGCCATACCAATCACCGAAGGACCAGGCATGATCATCGATATCCATACCCATACACCGCAATACCGAGGCGAGGTTCCGGCCGACAAGCGAACGGTCAACAAGAGCTGGCGGCCGGATACTCATCGCAATTCCAACTTCTCGTGGGCCGAGTATCGTGAATCGCAATCGACTGTGGACAAGTCGATTGTGTTCGGGATCGCCTGGGAACCTGGTGAGAGGGTTGGAGGGAGCAACGGCCCGCGCGATCATGGGGATGTCGCCGACAAGGCGAACGACTTCACGGCCCGGTTCGTGCAGGCCTATCCAGACGAACTCATCGGTTTTATGTGCGTGCATCCTTACGATGTGGAGGCCATGGACGAGATGGAGCGCAGCCGTGTGGATCTCGGCTTGCGTGGCGTCAAGCTCGGCGCCAACTATCAGGCCTACGATCCGCTCGACCGCCGCGCGCTCGCCGTCTA
>JAEWFU010000336.1 GCA_023388675.1 Pseudomonadota bacterium
ACAGCGCCGATTTCGGCCCGCTGGTCACCAAGGAAGCGCTGGCGCGTGTGAAGAACTATGTCGACGTTGGCGTCCAGGAAGGTGCCAAGCTGGTGGTCGACGGTCGCAACTTCACCATGCAGGGCTACGAGAACGGCTACTATATGGGCGGCTGCCTCTTCGACGACGTCACCGAGGACATGCGCATCTACAAAGAGGAAATCTTCGGGCCGGTCCTCGCTGTCGTGCGTGCTCCCACCTATGAGAACGCCATCAAGCTGGCCAACGACCACGAGATGGGCAACGGCGTCGCGATCTTTACCCGCGACGGCGATGCCGCGCGCGACTTCGCATCCCGCGTTCAGGTCGGCATGGTGGGCGTGAACGTGCCGATCCCGGTGCCGATCGCCTACTACACCTTCGGTGGCTGGAAAGCGTCGTCCTTCGGCGACCTGAACCAGCACGGCCCGGACGCCTTCCGCTTCTACACCAAGACCAAGACCGTCACGTCGCGCTGGCCGTCCGGCATCAAGGATGGCGCGGAATTCGTCATCCCGACGATGAACTAGGAGCGCCAAGGCGCATTCCGATTGAGTTCGAAGGCGGCGGTCCATTGGATCGCCGCCTTTCTCTTTGTGAACGACCCGATTTGGGAAACGCCTGGAAAGCCCGGCGTCGCGCTTGCCGGTTGAAGTAGATCGTTTCAGTCTGTCAAAAAAATGTGATGGAACGGCCATGGTCTTCCAAGCCTTGTTTTCACGAGGCCCGCCGCATGCTGCGCGGGTAGTGAACAAGCCGGATCGGTCCTTGAGAAATAGAGGAACCCGGCATCAGGAGGCTGCCATGGCACGCATCCCACTTCTCATCTCGGCACTGGCCGCTGGCGCCATGCTCGCCGTTTCCCCGCTTGCTTCGGCCACCAGCCCGGAAGGCAGGCTGGCTGAACAGGCAGCGAGTGTCGCCGATACTCCCGCGCTGAATGCCAACATGCTCGGAATGGCTATGTGCGGAGAGCGTGAAGAGGTCGTGGCAGAGCTTTCACAGCAGTTCAACGAGACCCCTATGGCAGTGGGCCAGGTTGACGGCTCGTCGGTAGTGGAGATCCTCGTTTCCGCCAATGGTAGCTGGACGATCCTGGCAACCGGGACGGACGGCAAGAGCTGCATCGTATCGGCGGGCGAGGGCTTTGAAAGCACTCAGCTCGTGCGCGGTGTCGACGCCTGAGATCGCCAACTCAGCGGCGTGCGGCGTGCTCTGCAAGCTGCCTTAGCATTGCCATGAGACGCTCGGCTTCGCGCCCGGCCTGCCATTCGTCTCCATCGAGAACGGCTTTGATCAGCCGGATGTGATGTTCGGCCGATTGTGCGAGCCCCGTGTCGCTCTGATAGCGAAACCAGAAACGCCGGCTGTGGGTCTGCAATGGTGCGGCTACGCGCACCGCGAAGCTGTTGTCTGAAGCGGCCGCGATAACCTCGTCGAGCTGCTTGTCGGCTTCGAGGAATGCGATCGTGTCCGCTGCCGACACCGCCGCGTTCATGGCGTCGGCCGCTTCTTCTAACCGTTGCCTGTCCGGCGATGAGGCGTGACGCGCGGCTGAGCGCGCCAGCACGATCTCGACGCCGGTTCGCGCGTCGACGACGAGGGGCCAGTCCGGGGCCAGCAACGGCGCAACCGCGAGGCCGGCGCGCGGCCTTATCTCGATCAATCCTTCCCATGCCAGTCTCTGGATCGCCTCGCGCACCGGCGTACGGCCAAGTGCCAGCCGTTCGATCAGGGCGCCTTCGGTGGTGGTGCCGCCAGGGGGCAGGTCGAGCGTGACGATCATACGCTCCAGCGCCCGATAGGCACGCTGTGCGGCGGGTTCGTTGGCGACTGCCGTTTCGATCATCACCCGATTCTCCATCATGACCTTGATATATCAGCATCGCGTGGCGCTTGACAGCCCGCCCGCAGACAGATATATCAGTGATATATCAGAAGGAGCAAGATGATGTGGGCAGGCGTTCTTCCGGCGGTGACGACGAAGTTCACCGAAAATGACGAGCTCGATCATGCTGAGATGGAGAGGTGCTTTTCGCTCCAGATCGACGCGGGCTGTGACGGGCTGATCGTTTGCGGGTCGCTGGGCGAGGGCCCCATGCTGCATGTGGACGAGAAGCTCGCCGTGCTGAAAACCGCGCAAGCGGTTGCTGCGGGCAAGCCGGTGTTACTCACCATCAACGAGGCTGCAACGCGCGACGCATGCTCGCTGGCCAAGGCTGCGGCAAAGGCGGGCGCGAACGGGCTTATGGTCGTGCCCAGCCCGATCTATCACACCAATCCGGAGGAAACCGTCGCAGCACTCAAGGCTGTCGCGGCGGCGGGCGACCTGCCGGTGATGATCTATTCGAACCGACTCGCCTATCGCGTCGACGTCACCGTGCCCGTCATGGCGGAGCTGGCATCCGACTCGCGTTTCGTGGCGGTAAAGGAATCGTCCGACGACATCCGACGCTCGACCGAGATCATCAATGCGTTCGGCGACAGGTTCGATCTTCTCACCGGCGTCGACAACCTTGCCTACGAGGCGCTCTGCGTCGGCGCTGTCGGCTGGGTGGCGGGGCTTGTCACTGCTTTCCCGCGCGAGACTGTGGCGATCTACCAGCTCATGAAGCAGGGCCGCCGCGAGGAGGCGCTGGCCATCTACCGATGGTTCCGGCCGCTGCTCGATCTCGACGTGTCGACCTATCTGGTGCAGAACATCAAATTCGTCGAGGCGCTCGCCGTCGGCTCCAACGAACGGGTGCGCGCGCCGCGCCTGCCCCTGTCAGGCGAAAGGCGGCAGGCGGCGGAAAAGGTCGTCAAAGATGCCATGGCGACGAGGCCGGAAATTCCGGCCTTCTAGGACCGGTGCCTCAATTCGGAAGCTGCGGGAGCGATGGTGTTGCGGTCTGATCTATCCCTCATCTCGATGATGCCGCGAGTGTCGCGATGAGGGAAGTCGACGTTGCAATCATCGGCGCGGGCATAGTCGGCATCTGTGCCGCTGCCAGTCTCGCCGAAGCCGACCGCGACGTCACGGTGTTCGATCGCACCGGCATCTGCGAGGAGACGAGTTCGGGAAACGCGGCTGCATTGGCTTTTCCCGATGTGCTCCCGCTGGCACACAAGGGCATGATGCGGAACCTGCCGCGGTGGCTCGCCGATCCGCTCGGCCCTCTTTCAATACCACCATCCTACTTCCCCAGGCTTGTCCCCTGGCTCTGGCGCTTCTGGCGCGCGGGCAGTCCGCGCCATTATGAGAGGAGCCTTGCGGCGCAATCGGGGCTGATGAGGCTGGCCGAAGCGGAATGGATGCGGTTGCTCGATGCTTCGGATACACGTTCGATGCTGCGCGAGGATGGCGCGCTCGAGCTTTATGAGAGTGAGGCCGAGTTCACGGCATCGTTGCCGGGCTGGGAGGCGCGCGACAAGTTCGGCTTCGAATTCCGCCATGTCGCAGGCGATGAGATGGCAGCGTTGCAACCGGGCCTCTCGACGCGCTTTGTGAAGGGCACGTTCATGCCCGGCTGGAAGAACGTGGCCGATCCGAAATTGCTCGGCAAGGCGGTTTTCGGCTATGCGCGGCGGCGCGGCAAGGTGACGTTCGAACAGCGCCGGGTGGAAACGATCGCGCCGCGCGAGGGTGGCGCGATGCTTCGTCTCGCCGATGGAGAGGAAGTGCTTTGCCGTGCGCTCGTGGTTGCCGCCGGCGCCTGGTCGCACAGGCTTGCGGCCCAGCTTGACGACAATATCCCGCTGGAGACGGAGCGCGGCTACAATACCACGCTGCCGGTGGATGCCTTCGACGTGAAGCGACAGTTGATATTCTCCCGCCACGGCTTCGTCGTCACGCCGCTTGAGACCGGCCTGCGCATCGGCGGCGCGGTCGAGCTTGGCGGACTGGAACTGCCGCCGGACTATCGCCGCTCGAAAGCGATGCTGGAAAAGACGCGGCAATTCTTGCCTGGTCTGAAAACCGAGGGTGGGCGCGAGTGGATGGGGTATCGCCCATCGCTGCCGGATTCGCTCCCCGTCATCGGGCGGTCGCGCAACTCACCCAACATCGTCTATGCCTTCGGCCACGGTCATCTCGGGCTGACGCAGGCGGCAGCGACCGGCAAGCTCGTGCGGGATCTCGTGGCAGGCGCTGCACCCGATCTGGATCTTACACCCTTTTCGCCGCAAAGGTTCTGAGCATGGCCCGCCATTCGTTCTTTTGCATCGACGGTCATACCTGCGGCAACCCGGTGCGGCTGGTGGCCGGCGGCGGCCCGCGTCTCGACGGCGCAACCATGATGGAGCGCCGTGCGCATTTCCTCGAAGAGTTCGACTGGATCCGCAAGGGGCTGATGTTCGAGCCGCGCGGCCACGACATGATGTCCGGCTCGATCCTCTATCCGTCGACACGCGAGGATTGCGACATCGCGATCCTGTTCATCGAGACATCGGGATGCCTGCCGATGTGCGGCCATGGCACGATCGGTACCGTCACCATGGCCATCGAGCACGGGCTGGTGACGCCGAAAACGCCGGGCGTGCTGCGGCTGGACACGCCAGCCGGGCTCGTTGTGGCCGAGTATCGCCAGGAAGGGCAATATGTGGAGGAGGTGCGCATCACCAACGTACCGTCCTTCCTCTATGCGGAGGGGCTGGAGGTCGAATGTCCGGACCTCGGCCGGCTTGTGGTGGATGTCGCCTATGGCGGCAATTTCTATGCGATTGTCGAGCCTCAGGAAAACTTCTCCGACATGGCGGAGCACTCGGCAGGCTCGCTGATCGCGTGGAGCCCGGTGCTGCGGCAAAGGCTGAATGAACGCTATTCATTCGCGCACCCGGACAATCCGGCAATCAACCGGCTTACGCATATTCTGTGGACGGGGGCGCCGACGGTCGAAGGAGCCGATGCCCGCAATGCGGTTTTCTACGGCGACAAGGCTATCGACCGGTCACCCTGCGGTACCGGCACGTCCGCACGCATGGCGCAACTGCATGCCAAGGGCAGGCTGAAACCGGGCGACGACTTCGTGCACGAGTCGATCATCGGTTCGCTGTTCAAGGGCAGGGTGGAGAAGGAGACGCAGGTCGGGGGACGGCCGGCGATCGTGCCATCTATCGGTGGGTGGGCGCGCATGACCGGCCTCAACACCATCTTCATCGACGATCGCGATCCGTTCGCGCACGGTTTCTCGGTCTTGTAGGAGCCTTGCGAATGGCCGGCTTCAACCGTGAATCACATTTCAGGGAGCCGTCATGCAACGCAAGAATGCGTCAATACGTACCAAAGTTTGACGATTATTTGTGTAAAGGCGTCGGCTTTTGCCGTGTCGAGGCA
Organism: Pseudomonadota bacterium; assembly: GCA_023388675.1. Lineage (GTDB taxonomy): Bacteria > Pseudomonadota > Alphaproteobacteria > Rhizobiales > Rhizobiaceae > Aerobium. The sequence continues at coordinate 5,333 of JAEWFU010000336.1, forward strand.
AAGACATTGCGTTGGCCCGGTGCTAGCTTCCGTCGTGGTCCAATGGACGGATGGCGAAGAAGCGCACAGCCGTTCGACGTTGCCGGAACCGTCCGGCCGTCGAATTTAAGCGTTGCAATCCAGTCTCGACATAATAGGACTAGGGGAACCAAAGAAAAGGATGCGTCGTCCTGGCGACATCCTCGAGGGGTCGCGTAAATATGGAATATTTCGTCCAGCAGCTCATCAACGGGCTGACGCTTGGCTCCATCTATGGCCTGATCGCGATCGGCTATACGATGGTCTACGGCATCATCGGCATGATCAACTTTGCTCATGGCGATATCTTCATGATCGGGTCGTTCATCGCGCTTGCGGTGTTCCTGATCCTGACCTCGGTGCTCGGCTTCGTTTTCCTGCCGGTGGTGCTGCTGATCGTCGCGATCGTGGCGATGCTGTTCACCTCCGCCTGGGGGTGGACCGTCGAAAGGATGGCCTACCGGCCGCTGCGCGGCTCGTTCCGGCTGGCGCCGCTGATCACCGCCATCGGCATGTCGATCCTCCTGCAGAACTTCGTACGTGTGACGCAGGACGCCCGCGTCAAGCCGCTGCCGCCGCAGATACCGGGCGGCGTCACCATCATGGAGGGCAACACCGAGGCCGGCACGATCGTCGTCCAGCTTTCCTACATGCAGATGATCATCATCCTCACCACGCTGGTGCTGATGGCCGGCTTCACGCTGCTGATCAACAAGACTGCCCTCGGCCGCGCCCAGCGCGCGTGCGAGCAGGATCGCAAGATGGCGGCGCTGCTCGGGGTCAATGTCGACCGCACGATCTCGCTGACCTTCGTCATGGGCGCCGCGCTGGCTGCAGTCGCCGGCCTGATGTTCCTGCTGCTCTATGGTGTCATCGACTTCTACATAGGCTTCCTGGCCGGCATCAAGGCGTTCACCGCAGCGGTGCTGGGCGGCATCGGATCGCTCCCCGGAGCGATGCTCGGCGGGCTGCTGATCGGGCTGATCGAAGTGTTCTGGTCCGGCTATTTCACAGTCGAATACAAGGACGTGGCCGCCTTCTCGATCCTCGCTATCGTGCTCATTTTCCTGCCGTCGGGTCTTCTCGGCAAACCCGAAGTCGAAAAGGTCTGACGCCATGGCAACCATCACTGAAACGCGCGGCGCTGCAAGCGGAAGCCGCATCGTCGACGCCATCCGCGACGCCTTCCTCGCGGCGGCGCTGGTGGCCGTGCTCGGCTTCTTCTTCCTGGCCCTGAAGACCGACATCGCGCCCGGCGGGCTGGCGCTCTCGACGCGCTGGGGATTGTGGTTCACCGCGATCGCGCTCACCTTCGGCATCCGGTTGTTGCTCAACCTGTTCGTGTTCAACGGAGCCAGACCCGCCGGCAACGGCCTCGGCGCCTCGCTGGCGCGGGCGGCCGGACGCCTGCCGGATCTGAGCAACTGGTCCGGTGTGGCGCTGCTCGTTTTCGCGGTAGCCCTGCCGTTCCTGATCATGTCCTTCTTCCCCGGCCAGCAGCGGCAATACATCGATCTGTCGATCCTCATCCTGACCTACGTGATGCTTGGATGGGGGCTGAACATCGTGGTCGGCCTCGCTGGCCTGCTCGACCTGGGTTACGTCGCCTTCTACGCGCTCGGCGCCTATTCCTTCGCTCTGCTGTCGACGTATTTCGAGTTCATCGGCTTCTGGACCGCGCTGCCGCTGGCAGGCATCCTCGCCGCGTTCTGGGGTGTGGTACTGGGCTTTCCGGTGCTGCGCCTGCGTGGCGACTACCTGGCGATCGTGACCCTTGCGTTCGGCGAAATCATCCGCATCGTGCTGCTCAACTGGTACAATTTCACCGGCGGACCGAACGGCATTTCGGGAATTCCCAAACCGACATTGTTCGGACTGGATTTCACGCGCGGGGAGGGCGGCTTCGCAGACGTGATGGGCATCGAGTATTCCACCATCCACCGCTTCGTCTTCCTTTACTTCATCATCCTGGCACTTGCCGTCGTCACCTATTTCGTGACGAGCAGGCTGCGGCGACTGCCGGTCGGTCGGGCCTGGGAGGCGCTGCGCGAGGACGAGATCGCCTGCCGGTCGCTGGGTATCAACACGACCAACACCAAGCTGACGGCGTTTGCCATCGGTGCGATGTTCGGCGGCTTCGCCGGCTCGTTCTTCGCCACCAGGCAGGGCTTCATCTCGCCGGAGAGTTTCACCTTCATCGAGTCGGCGATCATACTGGCGATCGTGGTTCTCGGCGGCCTCGGTTCGCAGATCGGTGTCGTAATCGCCTCGGTCGTGATGATCGGAGGCATGGAGATGCTGCGCAATCTTGGCTTCCTGGGCAACATCTTCGGTCCCGGCTTCGATCCGGTCCAATACCGCATGCTGATATTCGGCCTCGCGATGGTGCTGATCATGGTTTGGAAGCCGCGCGGCCTGATCTCGACCCGCGAGCCCTCGGTGGCGCTCAAGGAGAAGAAAAAAATCGGCGCCGACATGGTCGCTCAGGGCGAGGGGCATTGATGAGCGCAGCAGCTATCAGGAAGCCGGACGAAGGCGCGCCGGCGAAGTGGGAAGAGGATCCGGTCCTCACGGTCGAGCATCTGACGATGCGGTTCGGCGGACTGGTCGCGATCAACGATCTTTCCTTCAATGTCGGCCGTGGCCAGATCACCGCGCTGATCGGCCCCAATGGAGCGGGCAAGACGACGGTCTTCAACTGCGTCACGGGCTTCTACAAGCCGACTGAGGGCCGCATCGTCATGCGTCATGGTCCTGGTCGCCAGCAGGAGGCGATCGACACGCTGACCCGGGGCGGCCTCAAGTGGCAGTCGACCGCAGACGGCGCGGTTTTCCTGCTCGAGCGCATGCCCGACTTCGAAATCGCCCACCAGGCCAAGGTTGCGCGCACTTTCCAGAACATCCGTCTGTTCGGCGGCATGACAGTTCTGGAGAACCTGCTCGTCGCCCAGCACAATGTTCTGATGAGAGCCTCGGGCTTCACGGTGGGTGGTATCGTGGGCATTCCGTCGTTTCGGAAGGCCGAGAAGGAGGCTATCGACAAGGCAGTCTACTGGCTGGAGCATGTGCGGCTGATAGACCGCGCGGACGATCCGGCGGCCGACCTGCCCTATGGCGCGCAACGACGCCTGGAAATTGCGCGCGCCATGTGCACCGGACCGCAGCTTCTGTGCCTTGACGAGCCGGCGGCGGGACTCAATCCGCGCGAGTCCACCGAATTGAACGAACTGCTGCAGTTCATTCGCGCCAATCACGATACCTCCATCCTGCTGATCGAGCACGACATGGGCGTGGTGATGGAGATATCCGACCATATCGTCGTACTCGACTACGGCGTGAAAATCTCCGACGGCGCCGCCGATTTCGTGCGCAATGATCCGAGCGTGATCGCAGCCTATCTCGGCGTCGAGGACGAAGAGATCGAGGAAGCTCCCGAGGTTGCGTCGCTGATCGTCGAGGCGATCGGCGAAGAGGCTGCGCAGGAGGCCGGCATCGATGCGGCCGCCGTGCCTGCCGCCGACGCGGTGGCGGAAACGGTAGAGGCCGCCGGTCGCGAAACCGCCAGCCATCCGGGCAAGCGCCCGGGCGGCCTTGCGGCCGCGCGCGAGGGGAGGCCAGACAGGCTGATCCGCATCAAGGGCATCGGCCCCGTCAACGAGAAGAAGCTGAACGACCTCGGTATCTGGCATTTCGACCAGGTGGCCTCGTGGAAGAAGGCGGAGGTCGAATGGGTCGGCTCCTACCTTGCCTTCCCCGGCCGCATCGAACGCGAGGAGTGGGTGAAACAGGCGAAGGCGCTGGTGAAGTCGAACAAAGGCAAGACAGGGGGCGCGAAATGAGCACGACGGCGCAAATCCCGCTGCTTTCGGTACGCGGAGTCGAGACCTATTACGGCAAGATCGTCGCGCTGCGCGGTGTCGATGTCGACGTCAACCGCGGCGAGATCGTGACCCTCATCGGCGCCAACGGCGCCGGCAAGTCGACGTTGATGATGACGATCTGCGGTAGCCCGCAGGCGCGCACCGGCTCGATCGTCTATGACGGTGCGGAGATCACGAACATGCCGACGCACGAGATCATGCGGTTGGGCATCGCGCAGTCACCGGAGGGGCGGCGCATATTTCCGCGCATGACGGTTCTCGAGAACCTGCAGATGGGCGCGCAGCTCGTGGCGCCGGAGCATTTCGACGACGATCTGCGAAAGGTCTACGACCTGTTTCCCAGGTTGAAGGAGCGTGCGGGGCAGCGTGGCGGTACGCTCTCCGGCGGCGAACAGCAGATGCTGGCGATCGCGCGCGCTCTTATGAGCCGTCCCAAGCTTCTGCTCCTCGACGAACCGTCGCTCGGGCTGGCCCCGCTGATCGTGAAGCAGATTTTCGAGGCGGTGAAGGAACTCAACCGTAACGAAGGATTGACGGTTTTTCTGGTGGAGCAGAACGCGTTCCACGCGCTCAAGCTGGCGCATCGCGGCTATGTGATGGTCAACGGAAACATCACCATGAGCGGCACGGGCGCCGAGCTGTTGAAGCGCGAGGAAGTGCGTGCCGCCTATCTCGAAGGCGGGAGGCACTAGGCCGTGTGCCCGAAACAGAATCCGTCCGCATGGCCCAAGAGGTGAAGCATGGAAAATCAGAATACGCTGATCTGGGAAGTCACCTTCTGGGAATTTCTGTTCGTCACGGTAATACTGGCTGGTGCAGCCGCCTACATGACGGGTCGCGCCATTGCCAATGTATGGTTGGGGACGGCCCACATCATCGCCTATATGGTGCTGCTGACTGCGGCCACGCGCTTTATCCATTTTTCACTGTTCAGCGGAACGCTGCTTTCGCCTTATTACTATCTCGTCGACCTCGTGGTGTTGCTGGCGATCGCGATCATCGGCTTTCGGGTGACGCGGTCCAAGCAGATGGCGAGGCAGTACGGATTCCTCGGTCGGGCACAGGCCGGATGACCTTAGCGGGCGAGGAGACCATCGCGGCCTGACGCCGCGTCGAAAGTTCGGCGTAAAAGCCTTTATCTCAACAGGAAATTGGGCTTTTATGTCGGTTCAAGCGGGTAGGGAACACCCGCATGCCGCCGGGCCGGGGCATTCAACACCAACCTCGCCGGCGCCGGTTTTGTCAGGTGTTAATGGGAGCAATCATGAAAAAGGCACTCTTGGCGGGCGTTGCGCTCAGCTTCGCATTCTCGGGCCCTGCACTGGCGGAAATCCTCATCGGCACCGCAGGTCCGATGACCGGCCAGTATGCAGCGTTCGGTGAGCAGATGAAGGCTGGCGCCGAGCAGGCTGTCGAAGACATCAACGCCGCCGGCGGCGTCAACGGCGAAATGCTCAAGCTCTTCGTCGGCGACGATGCGTGCGACCCGAAGCAGGCCGTCGCGGTCGCCAACCAGGCTGCGGGTGAAGGCGTGGTCTTCATGGCTGGCCACTTCTGCTCGGGTTCATCGATCCCGGCTTCGGCGGTCTATGCCGAGGAAGGCATCGTCAACATCTCGCCGGCCTCGACCAATCCGGACTACACCGAGAAGCGCCCCGGACCGGGCATCTTCCGCATGTGCGGGCGCGACGACCAGCAGGGCGAAGTTGCAGGCGCGTTCCTGCTCGAGAACTTCGGCGACGCCAAGATCGCCTTCGTTCACGACAAGACGGCCTATGGCAAGGGTCTCGCCGACGCCACCATGGCGGTCTACGAGGCAGGCGGCGGCAAGCCGGCGCTTTATGAAGCCTATACCGCGGGCGAGAAGGACTACTCCGCTCTCGTCTCCAAGCTGAAGGCCGAGGGCGTCGGCGTGCTCTATGTCGGCGGCTACCATACCGAAGCCGGCCTGATGATGCGCCAGATGAAAGAGCAGGGCATGGATACCGTGCTCATCTCGGGCGATGCTCTGGTCACCGACGAGTATTGGGCGATCACCGGCGACGCCGGCGAAGGCACGCTGATGACCTTCTCACCGGATCCGCGCAAGAACCCCGATGCGGCGCCGCTGGTCGAGAAGTTCCGCGCCAAGGGCGTCGAGCCGGAAGGCTATACGCTCTACACCTACGGTGCGGTCCAGGCGTGGGCGGACGCCGTGAAGGCAGCCGGCTCGACCGACTTCGACGCGGTCGTCGAAGCGCTCAACACCGGCACGTTCAAGACCGTGCTGGGTGACTCGCAGTTCGACGAGAACGGCGACGTCAAGCTTCCAGGATACGTCTTCTACGAGTGGAAGGACGGCACCTACGACTATCTCGAGCAGTAACACACCGGCCTGACCGGTATGGGCGGCCCGGCGCGCAAGCGCCGGGCCGTTTTGCGTTGCAGGACGCACGAATCTTGCTTCAGCTAATTGTTTGCAGTGCAGCAAATTACCGCTAAGGAAGGCGGTCCCGTCCTACAAGTGCCAACGGAGAGCCACCTTTGAAGATCAGGAAGCTGCTCGTCGCCAATCGCTCCGAGATCGCCATCCGCGTGTTCCGCGCAGCCAACGAACTGGGTATCGAGACCGTTGCCATCTGGGCGGAGGAAGACAAATATTCGCTGCACCGGTTCAAGGCGGACGAAAGCTATCCGATCGGACGCGGGCCGCATTTGCCCAAGGACCTCGGCCCCATCGAGAGCTATCTTTCGATCGACGAGGTGATCCGTGTCGCCAGGCAGGCAGGCGTTGACGCGATCCATCCCGGCTACGGCCTTCTCTCTGAAAGTCCTGAATTCGCGGAAGCCTGCGCCGAAGCAGGCATCACCTTTATCGGGCCGAAGCCCGAGACGATGCGACGTCTGGGCAATAAGGTCGCCGCGCGCAATCTGGCCATCGAGGTCGGCGTTCCGGTCGTGCCTGCGACAGAGCCGCTGCCGGACGACATGGATGTCGTGAAAAAGATGGCCGCCGAGATCGGCTATCCCGTCATGCTGAAAGCTTCGTGGGGCGGAGGCGGACGTGGGATGCGCGCGATCCGCGCGGAGGAAGACCTTGCCCGCGAGGTCACCGAGGCAAAGCGCGAGGCGAAGGCCGCTTTCGGCAAGGACGAGGTCTATCTCGAAAAGCTCGTCGAGCGCGCGCGCCATGTCGAAGTGCAGGTGCTGGGCGACACGCACGGCAATGCCGTACACCTGTTCGAGCGCGACTGCTCGATCCAGCGCCGCAATCAGAAGGTCGTCGAACGCGCGCCAGCGCCCTATCTCGACAACGAACGTCGCGCGGAGCTCTGCGGCTATGCGCTGAAGATCGCCAAGGCGACCGACTATGTCGGCGCAGGCACCGTCGAGTTCCTGATGGATGCCGATACCGGCAAGTTCTACTTCATCGAGGTCAACCCGCGCATCCAGGTCGAGCATACGGTCACCGAGGAGGTGACGGGCATCGACATCGTCAAGGCGCAGATCCACATCCTCGAAGGCGAGGCGATCGGCACGCCCGCGTCCGGCGTTCCCGCACAGGGCGACATCAAGCTTCATGGCCACGCCCTGCAGTGCCGTATCACCACGGAAGACCCGGAGCAGAACTTCATCCCGGATTACGGCCGCATCACCGCCTATCGCGGCGCGACGGGCTTCGGCATCCGGCTCGACGGCGGCACCGCCTATTCAGGCGCGGTCATTACCCGGTTCTACGACCCGCTGCTGGAGAAGGTCACGGCCTGGGCGCCCACCGCCGAGGAGGCAATCGCGCGCATGGACCGCGCGCTGCGCGAGTTCCGTATCCGCGGCGTGGCGACCAATCTCACCTTTCTCGAGGCCATCATCGGCCACGAGAAGTTCCGCGACAATTCCTACACCACCAGGTTCATCGACACGACGCCGGAGCTGTTCAGCCAGGTCAAGCGGCAGGACCGCGCGACGAAGCTGCTCAACTATCTCGCCGATGTAAGCGTCAACGGCCATCCCGAGACGCGAGGCCGGCCGAAGCCGAATGCCGAGGCCGCGTCGCCGCGCGTACCTTACGTCGATGCACCGATCCCGAACGGCAGCAAGCAGACATTCGACGAACTGGGTGCGGAGGGTTTCGCGAAATGGATGCGCGCGCAAACGCGTGTACTCATGACCGATACGACAATGCGCGACGGCCATCAGTCGCTGCTGGCGACGCGCGTGCGGACACACGATATCGCCGGCATTGCCGGCGTCTATGCCCGCGCGCTGCCGCAGCTTCTCTCGCTCGAATGCTGGGGGGGCGCGACGTTCGATGTCGCCATGCGGTTCCTGACGGAAGACCCGTGGGAGCGGCTGTCGCTGGTGCGGGAGGCTGCTCCCAACCTCTTGCTGCAGATGCTTCTGCGCGGCGCGAACGGCGTGGGCTACACCAATTATCCCGACAATGTCGTTCGTTACTTCGTCAGGCAAGCAGCGGCCGGAGGTATCGATCTCTTCCGCGTATTCGATTGCCTCAATTGGGTTGAGAACATGCGCGTATCGATGGACGCCGTGCGGGAGGAAGGCAAGCTATGCGAGGCGGCGATCTGCTATACCGGCGATATCCTCGACCCCGCGCGTGCCAAGTACGACCTGAAATATTATGTCTCGCTGGCGCAGGAGCTGGAGCAGGCCGGCGCACATATCATCGCGCTCAAGGATATGGCCGGTCTTTTGAAGCCGGCCGCTGCGAAGGTATTGTTCAAGGCGTTGCGCGAGGCGACCGATCTGCCGATCCATTTCCATACGCACGACACCAGTGGCATTGCGGCGGCAACCGTGCTCGCTGCTGTCGAGGCCGGTGTGGATGCGGTCGACGCCGCCATGGATTCCTTTTCGGGAAACACCTCCCAGCCCTGCCTTGGCTCGATCGTGGAGGCCTTGCGTGGCGACGCGCGCGATCCCGGGCTCGATCCGGAGTGGATCAGGAAGATCTCGTTCTACTGGGAGGCAGTGCGCAACCAGTACGCAGCGTTCGAGAGCGATCTCAAAGGGCCAGCGTCGGAGGTCTATCTGCACGAGATGCCGGGCGGGCAGTTCACCAACCTCAAGGAGCAGGCACGCTCGCTGGGGCTGGAAACGCGCTGGCATGAGGTGGCTCAGGCCTATCACGACGTCAATCTGATGTTCGGCGACATCGTCAAGGTGACGCCGTCGTCCAAGGTGGTGGGCGATATGGCGTTGATGATGGTGAGCCAGGACTTGAGCGTGGCCGATGTCGAGAACCCGGCGCGCGATATCGCCTTTCCGGATTCCGTCGTCTCGATGCTGCGCGGCGATCTCGGCCAATCGCCCGGCGGCTGGCCGGCTGCGCTGCAGAAAAAGGCGCTGAAGAACGAGAAGCCGATCACGGTGCGCCCGGGATCGCTACTGGCGCCGGCCGATCTCGGAGAGGATCGCAAAGGGATCGAAGAGAAGCTGGAACGGACGCTTTCCGACGCCGAGTTCGCCTCGTGGCTGATGTATCCCAAGGTGTTTACGGACTTCGCCGCCGCGCAGGAGGAATATGGTCCGGTCAGCGTGTTGCCGACGCCGTCCTATTTCTACGGCATGGAGCAGGAAGACGAGATTTTCATCGACATCGAGCGCGGCAAGACGCTCGTGATCCGCTGCCTGGCCATCGGCGAAACGGACGAGAAGGGCATGGTCACGGTGTTCTTCGAGCTCAACGGCCAGCCGCGCCGCGTCAAGGTGCCGGACCGTGCGCATGGCGCGTCGAACGGAAAGGCGAGGCGCAAGGCCGAGCCTGGCAATGCCGCGCATGTCGGCGCGCCGATGCCGGGCGTGGTCTCAACCGTGGTTGCCGCCGCAGGGCAGACGGTCAAGGCCGGCGATGTGCTACTGTCCATCGAGGCCATGAAGATGGAGACTGCGCTTCATGCCGAGCGCGACGGCGAGATCGCCGAGGTGCTGGTGAAGGCCGGCGACCAGATCGATGCCAAGGACCTGCTGATC
>JAEWFU010000349.1 GCA_023388675.1 Pseudomonadota bacterium
GAACTACACCGTGCGCCGCGCGCGCCACATCTTCCCAGGTGCCCGTGGCGGCAATCTGGGGGGCCGGTTCGGGTGTCGACCAGCGCAGCGGCAAGACGTGTTCCATAAACAGGCCTTCGCTTACGCGGAAATACAACAACCTTTCTGCCCCAGGAAATGCACGTGCCTCCGCACTATCCCAGATCACCTCTGCCTCGCCTGTCAGGATGAGGAGATGACCGGCGGAGAAATCCACGAACAGCAACCCGGACTTAGGATTAAGCAAGAGATTGCCGAAGGTGGAGAAGGCTGAGTTACCGACGAAGTCCGGCGATATGAGCATTGTGCGCCCGTCTTCCTCGCGCACATCGACGAAACCCGGCCTGCCGCCGCGGTGGTTCACGTCGGCCCCTTCGACCGGGCTCTCACCTCCGGCGCCAGGTGAGGCCGAAGCGATGTAGAACGTATCGGCCCTACGCACCATTTCGGCCGCTTCTGTGGAAAGGATGGCGCCCTCGCGCCGGGTCGGTCCCGTGTTGCTAGGGAAGGGATCCGCTAAAGGGCTCGCAGCCCGCGCCTGGATGTATTGCGGGCAATTGCCGAAGCTCTGGTCGACCGCGAGTGTGAAGCTGCCGCGACGAGCATCAATCACCTTGCCATTCATACGATTGCGGCGGCGGGTTTCGGGCTGGATGCCGAGCAGGCCGATGGCCGCGCCTGTCCTAAGATTATCCGCTAGTGGATCACCGGGAATTGGCTTCGCCGCCACGGCCAACCGACGTGGGTCGGGTGAGCGCACGAAGCCCGGTCGGCCGGTGAGCATAGAGGCCCAGGGGCGACCTTCGTCATCGAGACTGCCAAGAACCACAAAAGGCAGTTCCGCGAAAAATTCCCTATGCTGGTCGGGCATGAAGTTGCGGATGACCTTGCGCCCAACGCGCTAGGCCATTTCGCGGGCTCCAGCCCGAAATTGAACGGCTTGCTCGCCCGTATGATAGGGAGAGTCGTCGCGGTCCCATCCGAGAAGTGTCTGGTCAGGAGAAGGCATGGGAGTCTCCGAAGCGGGCTACCAGCCCTTGTGGCTATGCCAATGCAAGGCCGCGCATCTCATGCATCGGGGTAAATCCCGGCAGCGCCTCGATGCGGGAAAGCCAGGCCCGGATATTAGGATAGGGCGTGAGTGCTACACCGCCTTCCGGCGCTCGTGCCGAGTACGCGTAAAGGGCTACATCTGCGATGGTCGGATCTTCCCCGACAAGAAAGGACTTGGAGGCCAGTTGCGTCTCCAGAATGGAGAAGAGCTGCCCGGCGATATCCTTTGCCTTCTCGTGATCGAGCGGCAGTTTGAAGAGAGTGACAAGGCGTGCGGCCGCCGGCCCGGAAGCAAGCTGCCCTGCCGCCACCGAAAGCCACCGCTGCACCGCGGCTGTTGCAGCCGGATCCTCCGGATACCAGCGGCGCGCGCGATCATAGCTCAGCGCGAGATAAACGAGAATCGCGTTGCTGTCGGCCAGCACGAGATCACCATCTTCCAACACTGGAACCTGGCCAAGCGGATTGAGTGCAAGGAACGCGGGCTCCTTATGCGCACCTTTTGTAAGATCGACCTCGACAAGCTCGAAGGGAACGCCAAGCAGCGACAGAAACAGCTCGACACGATGGCTGTGGCCGGAGAGCGGGTGGCGGTAGAGGCGAACGGGTTTCACGAGTTTAGACATGGATGGGTCCTTTGCAGCGACAGCGAACGAAACTCAATGTCGGTCGCGCTATGGACGCCGCACGCGAGGCCGGGGTCCCGGTCATCGTGATCCGGATGGATCTGCCGGAGACGGCTCCGGTTTTTGCCAAGGGGACGCCCGGCGCCGATCTGCATCCTGAAGTGGCAAGGCGGCCGGCCGACGTGGTTCTGGAAAAGCGCCTGCCCTCGGCTTTCACCGGCACCGGCCTTGAGGACTGGCTGCGTGCGCGTGACATAGAGACGATCACTATTGTCGGTTACATGACGCACAATTGTGACCTGTCGACCGTCATCCAGGCGACACGTCGCGAGACGGGCGTGGCCGCGTGACAGGCATGCCTCCCATCCTCCAGTACGGATTCAGACCGTTCTTCTTCCTGGCCGCCCTCCACGCGGGCGTCGCGATCCCGGCATGGCTGTCGATGCACTTCTTCGGACAGGCGCTGCCAGGATCGTTTCCTGGCCTCCATTGGCATGCCCATGAAATGCTCTTCGGCTACTTGCAGGCCGTCGTCGCAGGATTCGTTCTGACGGCCATCCCGAACTGGACGGGGCGGCTGCCGCTGAGCGGGTGGCCGCTGGCCGTATTGGTCCTGCTGTGGACGGCGGGGCGTGCGGGCTGCGCCGTCGTCCCCGAGCCCATCGTGGCAATGACCATTGATGCAGCGTTTCCAGCCGTTCTGGCTTTCGCCGTCTGGCGGGAGGTCGTGGCCGGCCGCAATTGGAAGAACGCGCCCGTGGCGGTGATGATCTCGCTCTTCGGGATAGCGAACGTGCTCGACCACGCCGCAAATCTCAATCTCGTCACACACGGCGTGGGCATTCGCCGCGATCGTCATGCTCCTGGCTCTGATTGGCGGCCGGATCGTTCCGAGCTTCACGCGCAACTGGCTGGTCAAGCACGGCAGCATCAAGCTGCCCGCGAGCTTCGGCCTGCTCGACAAGGTGGCCCTGGCCACTACCGCCGCCGCGTGCATGGCCTGGATCGCCACGCCGGACACGACCTTCACAGGACTCGCGCTTATCGTCGCAGGAGTGCTTCTCGGCGCACGGCTGGTGCGCTGGCGCGGCCACAGGACGGCGGTGGACCCGATCGTGCTCGTCCTCCATGCCGGCTATGCATGGCTTGCCGTGGGATTGGCATTGCTCGGACTGGCATTCGTTGCGGGAATCCCTGAAAGCGCGGCGCTGCATGCGCTGACCGCCGGAGCAATCGGGACGATGACACTGGCCGTCATGACCCGTGCCAGCCTCGGCCATACCGGACGCGAAATCGTCGCGGACCGAGCCATCGTCGCTTCCTATGCTGCTGTCACCACCGGCGCGATCCTTCGTGTCTCCGCGCCCTTCGCCGGCGACTGGTATGGTCCGGTGCTGATTGCCGCCGGGGCACTGTGGAGCGCGGCCTTCCTGTTGTTTGCATTCAGGTATGCCCCGATCCTGTGGGGCCGTCGGCGAGGGACGTAAGTACGGCGCTTTAGCATCTCGTCGGGAAAGCCTGCACCGACGGGCGACCAAAAGGCGGGGAAGTCAACGGCCAAGATTGATTGTCCGGCCTCAGTCTGGAAGACCCGCTGCACGCAGGTGGGCCGCCATCGCCTCTATATCGGCAGGATTTCTGAAGGGGATGATGGTGAAGTGCTGCTTGATCGAGAAGTCTGGATTGAGAGCGATGAGACGGTCCGCGGTCGCTGCTGCCTCTTCCGCTTCGCCCGCTGCCGAAGCGGCAATCGTCAAGAACAGCAAGCAAGGCTGAAGCTTCGGTGCGACGGCGTAGCACCTGCGCGCTGATGCCAGCGCCGCAAGGTGGTCGCCCGTAAAGAACTCCGCACGCGACTTCAGCGCTGCGACGAGCGCTGTGCCTATCGGATCGAGTCGCTCGAGCTCATGCCAAGCGGCAAGTGATTCCGCATGCAGACCCGCACGCGCGAGCGTGTCGGCATAGATTCCTATCGTCGAAGCATCGTTTGGATTGAGGCGAAGAGCTTCCCGCAGCTCTGCCAGCCCCGCGTCGAAATCCCCGCCGCGGGCGACGATTGCCCCGAAGGTTGCGCGCGCGGTCGAGTAGTTCGGATCGAGTTGAACGGCTCTGGCTGCCGCCGCCCTTGCCTCCGCAACCACCGCGACGTCGCCGCGGCGCTCGTCATAGGGCTGGATGAAAAATTGCGTCAATATCTGCGAAAGCAACTCCCAGGCGACTGCGTAATTCGGATCAGAGGCAATCGCACGCCGCGCCAGATCAAGCCCCTCCACAGCTCCGTCTCGGCTGAAGCTCAGATAGGCCTTACGCCCGCGTAAGACGAGATCGTAGGCATCCAACACGGACGGCGGCTTGCCTTGCGAACGTACGATCGCAGCGTCTCTAGTTTGTTCCGCGAGTTGTGACGCGACATCCGTGGCGATCGCATCCTGGATAGCGAAAACGTCTCCCCACTGGCGATCGAAACGCTCCGCCCAACGGTTCACGCCAGTCTGCAGATCTACGAGCTGTACGGCCAGGCGCAGTTCGTCGCCGTTCCGGCGCAGGCTGCCCTGCAACAGGAAGTCTGCTTGAAGCTCCTCACGAATACGCCCCAGATCGTCGTCGATGTCGAATCGGAAGCTTGAGTTGCGAGCAATGACCGCGAGGTCCCGGAAGCGCGACAGCGCCATAATAACATCGTCGGCCACGCCTTCGCCCAGCCAAGCGTCGGCATCGCTTTCAGTGCTGGTGCGGAACGGCAGGACGGCGATCGATGGCCGTGGGTCACGCGCCGCTGCAGGGCCCCCATCGGTGCCAAAGCGCATCCACGTCAATACTGCGAGAACCGTTGCAACGACCAAAAAGGCGGCTAGGGCTGCAATCCGCCGCGTCCGCCGAGCGGTTGGCATCGAATCTGCCAATTGCTCATCGCTTTCGTGTTCTACTCCTGCCACGAAGAGATATCCTCGCCGCGGAACTGTCTTGATGAATTGTTGGTCCGCGTCACGGAGCGCCTTGCGAACGTCCCGTACGCATTGGGCGAGTGCATCGTCGTTCACAATGACATCTGGCCATACGGCAGCCACGAGTTCGTCCTTGGTGACCAAGCGACCAGCGCGTTCCACTAGCACACGCAGCGTATCGAACGCCTTCGGTCGAAGTTCGATCGAATGCTCGCCTTCGGTGAGCGCCATCCGATCCAGATCAAGGATGAAGCTGCCGAGCCTGTATCGCCTTGCCGTGTCCATTCTTCCTCCACGCCAGCGATCGAGCGAGATTGTAGCGTTTTTCCAGGAGAATTGCAGCGCGAATACATGCTTTCCGCCTCAGTCCGCCGCAGGGTCGGGATGCATCCGGTAGCCAACAGGAGGAACACCGATGGAACGCAAGAACACTCTGTTCGCGGCCACAGCGATTTCGCTGCTTGCCGCGTGTCAGCTTGCCGTTGCAGGCGATGGCAAGAGCCTCAGGGAACAGGTCGTGGGGACATGGTCTCTTGTCTCCCTCACGGTCAATCAACCTGATAAGAAAGTCGAGCTGTTCGGCGAGAACCCGCGCGGCATTCAAATCATGGATCCGAGTGGCCGCTTCGTGAACTTCATCACTCGATCCAGTCTTCCGCTCTATGCGGGAAACAACCGCATGCAGGGTACGGCAGAGGAATACACGGCGATCGGCAAGGGTTCGAACGCGATCTACGGCACCTACGAGGTCGATGAAGAAAGCCAGACCGTCACCTTCAACGTCGAGGTCAGCACATTCCCCAACTGGGAGGGGGAACGGCAGCGCCGGGAATCGGAGATCGACGGCGACATATGGCGATACACCAATCCGATGACCACGATCGGCGAGGGCTACGTCGAAGTCGTCTGGACGCGCCTCGATTGAGCTTGCCTCGCATGCTGTTGCGCATCCGGTCACAAACGGCCGGATGCGCCAAGAACCGACGCCTCGGCGACGGATGACTGGAGTGACGAACATGTCTGCCACCGCACCGAAATGCTTGCCTCGGGCGTTCCTCAAGCCGGAAGAAACACGAGCGACCTTGGCGAGAACCAGAGCGTCACTCTGGTATTTCCGGGGGAGGCTGACATGGCGCAAGGCAAGGTGTCGATCTTAACGCCAATTGGCGTAGCACTGATCGGCCTCGCCGCCGGACAGACGATCGACTGGACCGCCCGCGACAACCGCTCCCATGCCTGACGGTCGAATCCGTCCACGCACCTGCGTCGCGGCCTACGACGTCATCGGCGGCGGTCCTGCGGGCTGCCTCATGACCGAAACCAGGCTGCAATGGACGACAGAGTACTCTGGGACTTCACTCTTACGCGCAACGACATCCTGCGCGTGTTCGAAAGCCTTTCCCGAGAGAAGTAGCGGCACCTTGCCGGTACCATCATCCGTTTAGATCAAAGGTTTCGATGTGGGTACTACCACGACTGTGATCATCGCATCCGGTATGTTGGGCTTGTTGCTTCTCGCATTTGCTATGCTCTGATAGTCCGCCTGGATGCCTGCACGCGAACGCAAGTCCGCGTGCAGGCTCAGCGCTATCGCCGCTTGCCGGGCATCGAAGTCCTGGCCATCAGTTCCGAGACGGACCCTGCCTCGACCTTCTTTTCCTTGTTCTGCTTGGGCTTGCGGGCTTCCTTGTTGCCCTTGCGCTTTGCCATGACGGCTTCCTTTCCTACGGCGCGCCACGCGCGGCTGCATGGCAGCCCGCGGCGCAATTGAAGACTCTCGTGGAAGGATCCCTGGCCCGCTGCGCCTAAGGCGGCACGAGCCAGGGCTAGCGGCCGTTTTTGGGCTGCTTCCGGGGAGGAAGCGGAATGTGGAATGGCTTGATCACGCCAGCATCATGGCCACGGAACCTGGGAAGTCAAACCTTCTTTGCCAGCTACGTCAGATGCCCGGGCGACATAAGGTCGCCTCGGAAAGTGGGATGTGGATGCCTATGTATTGAGCATGTGCATGGAGACTTTCATCAAGGTGTCGAGGCTTGCCGGGACAGGACGCGTGTCCTCCCGGGGCAGGTTCGGCAACCTTGGACTCCGCACCTAGGCCTGCTCCGGGAAATCTCGACATTGCGGTACCCCATGCGGCCCCAAGGGCCGCATCGATGGAGCGTGTTATGAGAAACACCCGTGTCCGGCTGATGTGCCTTCCCTGCAACCGTCCGCTTCCGCGGTCCGCGGCCAGGTGCCCTTGGTGCCTGTCGCCGATGGTCCAGCCGTCCGGAAACAATGTCTATTCATGTATCGGCTCGCCAGCGCCTTCGGCGGCGCGGTCGGTGCGGCCGCGACGAGAACCGTGGAACAGACGGCGGTCTCTGAACTGCACGCGAGAGCCTACGCGGCTCTCCCCTGGCGCATGAGCGCTGAAGGGACGATGGAGGTCCTCCTTCTTTGCGCGCGGAAGGATGGTCGATGGGCGATCCCGCAAAGCATGCAGTCGGCGGCGAGAACCGGACTTCGGTCCGCCGAAGGCGCGGCATTTCATGAGGCGGGCGTCGCCGGAAGGCTCGGACCGGAACCCGTCGGCCGCTACAGCATGATCCGCAAGCTTGCATGCGGTCGCACGGAGTGCTGCGAGGTCACCGTGTTCGGACTTCATGTCTGGGGCACGCTGACCAACTGGCCTTCGGAAAGGAAGGTACTGAGAAGATGGATGGACCTTGACGAAGCCAGCCAATCCGTCGCCGAACCGGGGCTTGCGGCCGTGCTTGCCTCCCTTCTAGCGGGCCCCGTCGTCCAACTGGACGGAGCGGCTTTCGGTCACACTCGTCATGCGGCGCAAGGTGGCAGCTCAGGGCTTGCTTCGCCGATTGGAACAGCTAGGGTCGGCGCATGTTGACCTTGTCTGCCTTCATGTTCCCCAAGTGGGCGCGCCTGCTCAAAGCAGGACGCTGACCCGGACGCACTCTGATCCCTGGCTCAGCGTCCGGGTCCGCCAGGCTCCAATCAACCCCATCGACTTTTCCGCCCGCAATGTCGGGCGATTGCCTCGGCATCTGAGCCAAGGCCGGAGTCCATAATGGATATTTTCGACCTCCTGCATCAGCGGGACATCGTCTTGCGCGCGCGGGCACAGGCCAAACGTTCACTGCTGCGCCTTCTGACTCACACATTGTCTGTCCGCTGCGGCTTGCCTGCGGATTCAATCCTTGCCGCGCTACTCTCCCGCGAGAAGCTCGGCTCGACCGGTATCGGTCATGGCATCGCAGTTCCGCACGCGCTGATGAAAAGTCTGTCAGAGCCTGCGGCGGCCCTGGTGGTCCTCGACCGTCCGGTCTGGCACTGGGCATCGGACGAGCAACCCGTCGATGTCGTGCTGGCGGCCATCTGGCCGGGTGAACGCACCGGAGAGTTCACGCCTGCACTCGCTCTCTCCTGCCGCCGACTGGCATGCGCGGGCGCGATCAAGAAGATTCGAAGCGCGGCGACGGCGGATGAAGTCCTTGAATGCCTCCGGGGGCTGAATGAAGCGCGATGGAGTCTTCCCGCTTCAACGCGGCCAGGTTCCAGCCAGTCCGTCAGTGCGAAGTATTTGGAGCACCTGATATGACCACAGCTCTTGGATCGAGCCAGCACACCCGCTGGCGAAACGGAACGATGTCCGACCAGAACGTCGCGGACGCGCTGGAGTGTGACGTGACGCTGATACGCGAGATCGTTTCATCATGGGCCTGCCGTAATCTGTCGACCGTGCCCGCTTCCCTCGAGCAACGACACGGCCCGCAGGCAAGCATCAGGCTCGCAGTGGCGCACGCGCTCCATACGGCCGCCGGGCTTGCAGTCGCCGACGCGGCCGCTGTTGCAACCGGGTGCTGGCAGGTGTCCGCTTCCCTGCTAAGGATCGTGGATTTCCGCCTGCGGGATGGAGCCTCCGCCGTCGAGACGGGTCGCGACTTGCAAGAACCCGATCCGTTCATGCTGTTTGCAGCGCATGCCTCGGAAGCCATTCCGATGGCGGCGACTGACGAGTATCTCGACGTGGCCGATGGCCGACGCGTCTACTGGAGGAAGCCGCGCCGCGACCCATACGTGCTCGCATGCGAGTTGCAAAGGCTCTCGGCCGCCTGCAGGCGCGATGATACTCCAGCACTCCAGGAGGAATATCTGGAACTGCTGGCCCGACTTCGCGAGCCTGCGGACCATTCATGCGCATGGATCGGCACGGTGGCCGACGGGCGCTTCCGGCCCGCGCCCGACAGGTTCGCGGAACGGTCCCCGACGATGCATCAGGGACCAGAGGGCGGCACGAAACAAACCTTTGCGGAGTCCTACGCCAGCAAGGTTTCGGTCAACGTGTCGCTGGCGGCGCGGTCGATGAAGCGTCGCGCTCTCGGCCTCGCCGTGACGGAGCCTGTCACCAGAAACAGGCCCGCGCTGACGCAGAAACGAGCGATACCGGGATAACGACGCCCTAGGTACTGTTTGACCGGGCCGGGCTTCTCCGCAACATGGAGGGGGTCTCGTATTCGCGGGCGAAGCGCTGCCCAAGCCGGGCGAGGATTTCGTAGCCGATGGTGCCTGCATCGCTTGCGACGTCATCGACCGTCTGCTCAGGACAAAGGAGGTCAACGAAGCTGCCTTCGCCGGGGAGATCGGCGCAGTCGGTCGCATCGACCACGATGCTGTCCATCGAGACGCGTCCTGCGAACGGCAGACGCGTTCCTCCGAAGAACACCGAGGTCGTTGCGGTTCGCGGCCAGCCGTCGGCGTAGCCAATGGAAAGCGTCGCGAGCCGCATACGCCTGTTGGCGCAGAACAAATGGCCGTAACCCACGCGAGTGCCGGTGGGCACGTCACGCAGCTGCAGGACGCGCGCGGACAGCCTCACGACTTGACGCATTGGATTTGGCGCCCCGGGAACCGGGTTGATCCCGTAGAGTGCGGCACCCGGTCTCACAAGGTCACCGTGGAATCCCTGACCAAGGAAAATGCCCGACGAGTTGGCTAGGGAGGACCGAGCCTTCTTCGGAAGCACCGAGCAGAGCTTGGCGAACTCGCGCCGCTGCCGTTTGTTGGCGCGATGCGCGGGCTCGTCGGCGCAGGCAAGATGGCTCATGATCAGCTCCACTGAAAGCCCCTCCAGGAGGGAGGGATCGCCTGCCAGCATGGCGACCTCGCCCGAAGACAGTCCGAGGCGCGCCATGCCCGTGTCAAGATGGAGCGCGACTGGCATGCTGCGTCCTGCCTCGCAGGCGCGACTTCGCCAGGCAGTGAGCTCTCCTGCCGTGTTGACGACCGGAATCAGGACCGATCGCAGGAACTCGGCCTCGGCTCCCGGAGGCGTGCCGTTGAGGACGAAGACGCGGGAGCTGAAACCGATTGCCTTCCTGAGGACGAGGCCTTCGTCGAGATGCGCGACGAAGAAGGTCTTGCACCCGGCCTCTTGCAGCGCTGCCGCGACCTCCGGCGCTCCGAGTCCATAGGCGTCCGCCTTTACCACGGCAGCACATTCAGCTGGCTTCACCAGTTTCGACAGCAGCCGCCAGTTGGAAACGATCGCCTCAAGATCGATCGTAAGGATTGCGCCCGCTCGCATTCCCTTCGCGCTCATGAGCGGTACCGCTCTGGCCCGAGGTCCGAGACATCAATATCGGGGGACTTGCCCGAGATGATGTCCGCCAAGACTCGTCCCGAGCCGCACGCCATCGTCCAGCCAAGGGTTCCGTGCCCGGTATTGACGTAGAGTCCGGGCACCGACGTAGCTCCGACAACCGGTGGGCCGTCCGGGGTCATCGGCCTCAGCCCGCACCAGAAGGATGCGTCCGCGGCGTTGCCCGCCCCTTGAAACAGGTCGGTAACGGAATGCTCGAGCGGTGCGCGGCGCGAGTGAGGTAGCGACGGGTCAAAACCTGATATCTCTGCAGTACCGCCGACGCGGATGCGGTTGCCCAGGCGCGTGATGGCGATCTTGTAGGTCTCGTCCATTACCGTAGACACGGGGGCGGCCGCCTCGTCGATCACGTGGAAGGTCAGCGAGTAGCCCTTGACCGGATATACAGGAACACGGATGCCCACAGGAGCGAGCAGTCGGGGTGAGTGGCTTCCAGCGGCGACGACGACTGCGTCCGCTGGAAGCAACCCGTCTGACGTCAGGACTCCTGAAACTCTACCGTTTTCTTGAACGATTCCTTCAACCGAGACGTCAAAACGAAAGTCGACCGCGGCCGAGGCGAGAGCCGCCAGCTTCTCGGTGAAGATGCGACAGTCTCCGGTTTCGTCGCCAGGAAGCCGCAAGCCGCCAACGAACTTCTCCGTCACCCGCGCGAGCGCCGGTTCCGCAGCGACACAGCCGGATGGGGCAAGGACCGTGTAATCTACCCCGAACTGCTTGAGGACCTCGACGTCGCCGACGATTCCGTCGAGTTGCTTCTGGGTGCGGAACAGTTGCAGGGTGCCCTGCGATCGCTCGTCGTATTCGATGCCGGTCGTGGCCCTCAGCTCGCGAAGGCAGTCACGGCTGTACTCCGCGATCGGCACCATGCGCGCCTTGTTCACGGCGTATCGCCGCGACGTGCTGTTGGCGAGCATCTGCAACACCCACGACCACATCGCCGGATCGAACCCGGGACGGATGGCGAGAGGGCCGTGCTTCATCAGGAGCCACTTGATTGCTTTCAGGGGCACTCCGGGACCCGCCCACGGTGAGGAATATCCGGGGGACACCTCTCCGGCATTGGCGTAGCTGGTTTCCAGCGCTGGACCCGGTTGACGGTCGAGGACGGTGACTTCGTGTCCGGCGCGCGCCAGATACCACGCGGAAGTCACTCCGATGACCCCGCTGCCTACGATGAGAACCCTCATGTCCGCCTCCCGCGGACGGCGAGATTGAAAGGCGCGTACAAGCGGCTGGGACGTCTGTCGATCATCATGCATCTCCACCGGGCCACCGGTGGCGGACCCGGAAATCAGAACCGAATTCTTGGCTTGGTTGGATTTCCGGCCCCCGGTCGACGGCCTTGCGGCCGCGCCAGGGCTAGATGCATGCGATAAGGCTGCCCGCGTGGTTCATGAACCGGATGCGGGTCCGCGATGATGTCCTGTCCATTCGAGAAGTGGGCACGGCACGAACTCAAGCGTTTCCAAGTCCAACAATAGCGCAGGCCACGCTGCTTGCAATAACCAGGTCGACGATTCCGGCGCATCCAGAGGCAGCGGTGCGTGTTGCTGCGGTCTCAGAACAGCAGAGCGAGCACAGCCACCGACGCGATTGCCACAGCAATCATGCTGGGTATCATCACGGCTACGCCCGAACCGAACGCCAGCGCCGCCACCCAATCGAACTTTCTGTCGGTATGCTCACCCATCATTCGCTCCTTGTTTTCGCAACGTTGGTCCGCTCACGATCGTTCCGATCCCGTAGCGGTGCGTCGTCTATCTCGTGCAGCAAAACTCGCTCGGCCGCGCCGTCCAGGTCTTCAAGCTGGCCGCTCTTCATCGACCACAGGAAGGCGATGAGGCCGACCAGCCCCATTCCCAGCGCAACTGGGACCAGCCAGGACAGCAGGCTCATGTCGCCTCCGAAAGCCGGAGCGACGTCCAGTCAGTCCTGCCGCGCGATGGCGCTCCGCTTCGGCCTGCAAGGCGCAGCGCGTTGGCGACGACGAGGATGGACGAGGTCGACATCGCCACTGCGGCGACAAGCGGGGTCACGTATCCTGCGAGCGCAAGCGGCAGCGCCAGTGCGTTGTAGGCGATCGACAGTCCTATGTTCTGCGAAACCAGCCGCTTCGCCTGGCGCGCGACCATGATCGCCTCCGGCACGCTGTCGAGACTGGAGCCAAGAAAGACCAGATCGGCGGCGTTACGCCCGACGTCGGCTGCCGACGAGGGGGCCATCGAAACGTGGGCCGCCCCGAGAGCGGGGGCATCGTTGAGCCCGTCGCCGACCATCAGGACCTTGCGGCCGTCCGATGCGAGGGCTTCTAGGCGAGCGACCTTGTCGTGGGGAAGCATGCCTGCCGTCGCCTGATCAATCCCCACAGTATTTGCCGCCTCGGCGACCGGATTCTCGTCGTCGCCCGACAGGATCTCTGCAGTCAGGCCGAGCCGACGCAGCCGCCCGACCGCCTCAGACGAGTCGGGCCGCAGTCTGTCGGCGGTTTCGAATCTGCCCAGTGCCCGACCCTCGACGGAGAGCCAGGTCGCGGCAGGACCTTCGCTGGCAGCTGAACCGCCAACCCAGTCTTGGCGGCCAAGCCTGTAGGTTCGGCCCGATATCCGGCCTTCGATGCCGTTTCCTGGCGTCTCGCGCACGTCCTCAACGATCAGCGAAGGCGGGGGCGCAAGCGCGGCCACTGCCCGCGAGGCAGGATGCCTAGACATCCGGGCGAGCGCGACAGCTGCCCCGAGTTCGCGTTCGGGCACGTCGAATGACGTCACCCGGGCCATTCCCTCGGTCAGCGTGCCTGTCTTGTCGAGGGCGACATGGTCGACTTCTGCCAGCCGTTCCAGCGCAGCCCCGTCCTTGAGCGTCACGCCGAGAGAAAACAGACGTCGCGCCGCGACCGCCTGTACCATCGGAACTGCGAGCCCCAACGCACAGGGACAGGTGATGATCAGGACGGCGATGGCCACCGTCAGCGACCTGTGCACGTCCCCGGTGGCCCAGAGCCACGCAACGAAGGCCGAGAAGGCGACGACATGGACGACAGGGGAGTAGAGGGAGGCGGCCCGATCGGCGATGCGACGGTAACGGGCCCTGCCGCCTTCGGCAGCCTCCATCAGCCGCATCATGTCAGAGAGGAACGAATCCTTCTGCGGACGGTCGACGCGGACTGTCAGGGGGCCATCGAGATTGAGCGAACCAGACAGGACCTGCGATCCCGGACCGACCTGTTCAGCAGCGGACTCGCCCGTCACCACCGACAGGTCTAGCGAAGCGGCGCCCGTCACGACAGTTCCGTCGACGGGCATCCGCTCTCCGGCAAGAACGAGAACGGTTTCCCCGGCTTCGATCGCCGAGGTCTCGCGATACTCGCGGCCGCCGTCCGGCGCGACCACCGTCGCCCCGCGCGGCATCATCCTGGCAAGCGACCTGACGGCGTCGCGGGCGCGTCCGCGCATCGCTTGGTCGGCAGTCCGGCCAGCGAGCAGGAAGAACAACAGCGAGGTCACAGCGTCGAAATAGGCGTGCGGACCTCCCGTCGCTGTGTCGTAGAGGCTCAGGAAGAAGGCGAGCAGCACGCCTACGCTGATCGGCACGTCCATGTTGGTGCGTCCGACGCGCAACGCGCTCCAGGCCGACAGAAAGAAGATGCGTCCCGAATAGGCCAGTGCGGGGAGCGCCAGCGCGGCCGAGAGCACATGGAAGGCCTGCCGCATCTGGTCGCCAGCACCTGACCAGACCGAAACGGAAAGCAGCATGATGTTCATCGCGGCAAAGCCTGCCACAGCGGTGGCGCGCAGAAGCCGCGCCATCTCGGGGTCGCCGGAACCGTCCTCAGCCTCTGTCAGGCTCGCGTCATATCCTGCGCCGCGCAAGGCATCGATCATCGGAGGGACGCCAACCTCACGCCGCCATGTCACCGCGACCCGTCGAGCCGTCAGGTTCACCCGTGCGGAGACGACGCCCTCCAGACTTGCGAGCGTTCCCTCGACGGTCCTGATGCACCCGGCGCAGTGCGCTGCCGGAACCGACAGGTCGGTCTGCAACGTGCCGTCTCCTAGGTCGCGACTGGCGAGAACGATCTCGCGGTCATCGAGCGGCCGCGCAGGACCGATCTCGAGGGCCGCTTCGGTTCCGGGCGCGCAGCAGCTCAAGGTTCATTCCTCCGGGCGCGCCATTGCCTTGTAGGCATGCCATGTGGCGTGGCCGAGCAGCGGGAAGATGACAATCATGCCGACCAGTCCCGTCGCGACGCAAATGGCGAAGAGCACGAGGACCATGGCTCCCCAAGCGATCATCGTGGGCAGGTTGTTCCAGACCAGCTTCATGCTCGTGGCCATGGCGGTGAGCGCGTCGACGCGGCGGTCGAGCAGCATGGGCACGGCGAAAACGCTGACCGAAAAGGCGAAGGCGGCAAACAGGCCGCCGATGGCCGTGCCGATGACGAGCATCGCCCACCCGGAAGGCGTGCCAAGAAGGATGCCGACGACATGGTCGAGGCCGGGGAAGGCGGTGACTCCGAAGAACAGCGACCAGAGCAGGACGGCGGCGCGTGTCCAGAGCAGCATCAACAGGCTGAGCAGAAGCCCGGTAAAGAACACCTGCGCACCCGCTCTCGGCCTGACGCGCAGCATCGATCCGAGCGTGATCGACCTGCCTTCCCCGATCGCGCGGCTCTTTTCGTAGAGACCGATTGCGAGGAAGGGGGCGACGATCAGGAACCCGGCCAGCGCCGGGAACAGGATGTAATCCCGGCCGAAGCCGACGAGCGTCCAGACAAAGAGCACGGACAGCACGAATACCCCCACGCCGTATGCCAGGCTCGACGAGGCGCCGTTCCAGAAATCGCGCCATCCAGCGGCAAGCCAGCGCCGCCCCTCAAGCAGCGGCAGGTTGCGTTGAAGGGCCGGGTCCTGGGTCTCGCCGATGCCAGACGTCTCGTTGAGCAGCCAGTATCCCTTGTCGGCTTCACCCATGGTTTCCTCCCTCAGCAGGCCGACTTGGCGGCGCGATAGCCGCCATCGCCGTTGTCGGACTTCAGATGTTCGACGCATTCCGGCTGGGACTGGAAGGCGACGTAAACGAGGTGAGCGTTCGCCCCGGCGAAGATCAAGAGGCCCGCCGGGACGAGAACCCATGGCAGCCATCCGCCGGGGAGGCGCGCACGTCCTCTCATGGCTGCGCCGTCCCGAGATCGTGGACGTAGACCGCCAGCGTCCTGATCTCCGCCGTGGACAGCCGCTCGTCCCAGGTCGGCATGTGGCCCTGACGGCCACCATGGACGGAAGCGATGATCGTGTCGAGATCGCCACCATAGACCCAGTAGGAATCGGTCAGGTTCGGCGCACCGACTTCCACGTCTCCCTGCCCGTTCTCTCCGTGACAGGCAGCGCAGGTGGTGACGAACACCTCCTCGCCCGCCTCGATCCGCTCCAGGTTCTGCGGCGTCGAATAGTCGGGGTTGGACAAGGAATAGACGTAGGCGGCGACACTGCGGACCTGCTCGCGGTCGAGCATCTCGTCGCGGCCGAAGGCGGGCATCTGTGCGACCCGGCTTTCCGGATGCGCGGTGTTGATGCCGACACGCATCGTCTGTTCGATCAGTTCCGGCCCTCCACCCCACAGCCAGTCATCGTCCGTCAGGTCGGGATAGTTGGCGCGGCCCCTACCGTCGCGGCCGTGGCATGCGGCGCAATTGTCGCCAAAGAGCTGCCGCCCGGTGTCGCGTACGGTTCTCATCAACGCCTCGTCGGCGAGGATCGCGTCATAGGGTTCGTTCTCCAGCCGTGTTGTCCAGACAGAGCGCTGCTGCTGGCCGTCGACGACACTTGCCTCGACCGTCGTCTGCTGGTCTATGCCCAGAAGTCCCTTCGTATAGGTCACGCCGATTGGCCAGGCAGGCACCATGAACCACCAGAAGATCGCCCAAACATGTGTGACGATCAGGAACATCAGCACCCCGCGCGGAACAGGCGTGTCCAGTTCCTTGATGCCGTTCCACTCGTGACCCGTCGTCTCGCGTCCGGTGACGGGGTCGCGTTCTACTTCCGCCATGGCGTGTCGTCCCGTTCGAGGATGCTGCGCTTGGCCCGGTCAAACCGCTTCCTGTTCCTCGGCCAGAAGGCGTAGACACAGACGCAGAGGAAAAAGGCCATCATGTAGAACAGGCCCCAGCTCTTGGAGAAGGCGACCAGCGTGTCGTAGCTGAAGTCCATAGCTCCCTCCTCAGTCTTCCGGATCCGGTGGCTGCTCGGTCGCCGCAGTTTCCTGATAGGCCGCATCGGTCAGGCGGCCCAACACCTGAAGATAGGCCACCAGAGCGTCCATCTCGGTGACCTGCGTGGTAACGCCGTCGAAGGCGCTGACGATGGTCTCTTCGCCATAGCGCTCGGTCACGCCGGAAGCGAAGTCGGTGTCCGGGGTTGCCTGGCCGTAGGCGTCGCGCGCGGCGTTCTCCACCATATCGTCGGTGTAGGGCACGCCCAACGATTGTTGCGCCGCCAGATGCTTGGGCAGGTCGTTTATCCTGAGCGGCGTGCGCCCGAGCCACCGGTAGGCGGGCATGTTGGATTCGGGAACGACGTCGCGCGGATTGTTGAGATGCGCCACGTGCCAGAAGTCCGAATACTTGCCGCCGACGCGGGCGAGGTCAGGCCCGGTCCGTTTGGAACCCCACAGCATCGGGCGGTCGTACTGCGACTCGACCGCCAGCGAATAGGGCCCGTATCGCTCGACCTCGTCGCGCAGTGTCCTGATCATCTGGCTATGGCAGGCGTAGCAGCCCTCACGGACGTAAATGTTGCGCCCGGCCAGTTCGAGTGGCGTGTACATCCGCATGTCGGGCGCTTCCTCGACGGTCTCGTCGATCGTGAACAGCGGCGCGATCTCGACGATGCCACCGACGCTAGCCGCCGCGATGATGGCCAGAACGAAGCCGATGGCCGAACGCTCGAGCTTTCGATGGAAGAGTTCAGGCATCGGTCATTCTCCAGGCACGGCTGCGGGCTGAACAGGCGCGTCGGAGCGCGTGGCAGCGAGCGGGGCCGCCCTGACCGTCATCCAGATGTTGTAGCAGCCGACGATCGCGCCGATCAGGAACAGCAGGCCGCCGAAAGCGCGGGCGATGTAGTAGGGGTACATGGCGACTAGGCTGTCGACGAAGGAATAGGCGAGCGCACCTTCCTCCGTGTACGTCCTCCACATCAGCCCCTGGATGATGCCCGAGTTCCACATCGCGAAGACGTAGATCAGGGTTCCCGCGATCGCGAGCCAGAAGTGGACCTCGACGAGTGCTGCGGAATACATGCGCTCGCGCTTCCACAGGCTCGGCACCAGCGTGTACAGCGAGCCGAAGGTGATGAGCGCCACCCAGCCCAGCGCCCCTGCATGGACGTGGCCCACGGTCCAGTCCGTGTAGTGGCTGAGCGAGTTGACCGGGCGGATCGCCATGAACGAGCCCTCGAAGGTCGAAAGCCCGTAGAACACGGCCGCAGCCATCATGAAGCGCAGTGTCGCGTCGTCGCGCACCCGGTGCCAGGCGCCGTTTAGCGTCAGCAGCGCGTTGCCCGCCGACGCCCATGACGGGACGAGCAGCATCACCGAGAACGTCATGCCCAGTGTCTGCACCCAGTGCGGCAGGGCGGTGTAGTGCAGGTGGTGCGAGCCGGCCCACATGTAGAAGAAGACGATGCCCCAGAAGCTGAGGATCGAAAGGCGATAGGAGAAGATCGGCCGCTGCGCCCTGACAGGCAGGTAGTAGTAGAGCATGCCGAGGAAGCCCGCCGTCAGGAAGAAGGCGACGGCATTGTGGCCGTACCACCACTGCACCATCGCGTCCTGCACGCCCGGCCAGATGGTGTAGCTCTTGGCGTGCCCCCAGGAAATCGGGACCGCTAGGTTGTTCACGATATGCAGGATGGCCACGACCAGGATGAAGGCCATGAAGTACCAGTTGGCGACGTAGATGTGCGGTTCCTTCCGCCGCGCGATCGTCGCGATGTAGAGGACGAAGTAGGTCACCCAGACGATGACCAGCCACAGATCGGCGTACCACTCGGCTTCGGCATATTCCTTCGACTGGGTCACGCCGAGGAGATAGCCTGACACGGCCAGCAAACAGAACAGGTTGAATCCGAGCAACACGAACCACGGGCTGACCTGTCCCGCGAGCCTCGCGCGCGAAGTCCGTTGGACGACGTGGAAGGAAGTCGCGATCAGCGCGTTACCGCCGAAGCCGAAGATAACGCCGCTGGTATGGGTCGGACGAAGCCGGCCGAACGAGGACCATGCCGCGTCGAAGGCCAGGTCGGGCCAGGCAAGCTGAGCCGCGACCCAGACCCCCATGAACATGCCGAACACGGCCCAGGCCATCGACAGGACGATACCGACCTTGATCGGATCGTCGTAGTAGGAAGCGGTCCGGTCCTCGGTCGGCTCTGGGCCGTAGAAGGAGGCCATCACCATCCAGGCGATGCCGCCGCCGAACAGCATGACGATCACGCCGTGCACGCCCAGAACGTCGGCACGCCCCATGATCGCCATTGCAACGCCAGCCAGAGTGACCGCGCCCGCCAGGATCAAGGCGTTCTGCCGTTCCGAAGAGGTAAGGTTAGCCAGCATTCATTCCCCTCCTGGAGCAGGTTCCGGAGCTACATCCTTCCCCGATATCCTGTTCAGTTCAAGTAACTGGAGCAGTTCTTTCCTGTTTCCAGCGATTTCCGCCAGGGTCACGCCGTCGAATACAGCGAGGAACGCTTCGAGTGCCCTGCCGACGACGCCCTTCAATCTGCAGGAAAGCGTGATGGCGCATTGGCCACCGGGGCGCATGCACTCGGTCAGGTCGAAGCCGTCTTCCATCTGACGCACGACGTCACCCAAGACGATCTCCTCTGGCGGTAGCGCCAGCGCGATGCCCCCCGTGCGACCGCGCGCAGTCGTCAGATAGCCGAGCCGTCCCAGTTTGAGCGCGACCTTGAGCAGGTGGTTGCGCGATATGCCGTAGTCCGTGGCAACGTCGGTGACCCGGCACGGCCTGCCGCGATGAATCGCAAGATACATCAGCATCCTGAGCGCGTAGTCCGTCTGAAGTGTCAGGCGCATGCGGACGATTCCCGGTTGCTAGGGCAGCGGGCGCCGATAGTAGACGAATAGGGGGACGGAATGCGAATGCGGTGCGACTCCTCGCCCCGCTGGTCTCCTTCCCGGCTGTCGAAGAGAGCCTTAGGCGCGATCCTGTCATCCTGCCGCACCTGTTCCCGGACGCTCCAGACGGAAGAACATCGCAAGCCGGAGACTGCGGGCGATCCTCTCCGCGCGGTCTACGAAGACTTCCGCGACTTCAGGAGGGCAGCGCTCGGCGGCGGTGCGTCTAAAGTGGCCAAGCCAGACGTCGAAATCTTCCTCACGCACCTGCTTGAGTTTCAGATGAGCGGGAACGGGACGGCCGCTGTAGGCGCCATTCTTCAGGATCACCGAGCACCAGAAGTCGGTCATCTTCTCCAGGTGTGGTTCCCAATCTCCTTGGATTTCCGACGCGAAAATCGGACCGAGGCGGCTGTCGGTGCGCACCCGGGTATAGAAGTCGCGGACGAGCGCCCCGATAAACGCCCGGTCCACGAGAGGGTGTGCGAGCGGCTGCTCGGGCTGGGGTGAGGCAGAGGCTCTTGCGGCAGGAATCATGTGCGGTCACAAAAAGTGGCATTTCAGTTGCCACTTTTTACAAACCGTTTCCCCTGGCCGCAAGCGCGCTGATGTCGCGGCCCCGAGTGAAACGTTGCGTACCGTCGATTTGTTTGCGCCCGCGCAAAGTCCGGAAACCGCACAGTTGGTTCTATGGCGTTCTTTGGAGATGCTGGAAGTGAAACGACCACTGACGATCGACCCCGAGATGACGGTTGACGAGATCATGCGGCGATGGCCTGCCACGATCCGCGTGTTCATCCGGAACCGGATGCTGTGCATAGGTTGCCCGATCGGCGTCTTCCACACAGTGAAGGACGCGTGCGACGCGCACCGGATCGACGAGGATATCTTCTCGGGAGAGCTTCTGGCGGCGATGACGAAAGACGACCTGGCAAGCGGGCCGTCACTGTTCGAGACAACGGGAGCGATGTGAGACGATGAACGTTCTGAGACGGGTGCAGGCAAGGCTGGATCAGTCCGGCGAGCTCATGGCGCGGGGCCGCGTCAATATGGCCGAAGGCGGCTTCGCTGCCGAAAACGATATGCGGAACGCGGTCTGGCGCTGCGTTCTTTGCCGTCACGGCGACGATTGCCGCGATTGGCTGGCTGCGGGGCGAACGGACATTCCCGATTTCTGTCCCAACCGTGGCATTTATGCGAAGTACACCAGTGCGGACCGCGGCCATGAGGCGTCGGCCGCTTGACGCCGACCTATCGCGACGACGCTTCTCCGGAGGCCTCCGCGGGAACGAAAGGCAGCCCGATGGGCATTCAGGCTGGAATCGCCTGGACGGCGTTGGTCGTCATTCATCGGTGGAGCAACGCCAACTCCGAGAAGGAATACCGGCACGCTCTCCGAGTTCCGCCCCTTTGATGGCTACATGCTGCCGACGCGGATCGAAGGAGGAAACTTCATCGACACGCCGGACTACTTCCCGTTCTACCGAGTCCGCGTGCTCAGCGTGAGGTTCCTGGCTGAGCCGTGACTGCCGCGCGCCGGTGGCGACAAAGGCCTACTTCCTGCGTCGATTCTCGGCCACGACCATGAGGCCGTGCGGATCCGTCACGACGACCCGCTGGCGGCCGCCCTTCACGAGGCCTTCGTCCTCCCAGGCGCTGAGGAGCCTGCTCACCGTGTGCAGGGTCGTTCCCGTCATCTCGGCGATGTCCTGCCTCGTGATCGGGAAGTCGATCTCGATGCCATGTTCGGTCTTCCTGCCGGACTGGCTGACGATCCGCAGCAGGGCATGCGCGATCCGCTGCTCCACCTGCTGCGTCGACATCTCCATGACCTGCGCCTGTGTCTCCTGCAGCCGCGACCCGATCGTCTGGTATGCGCTCGCGGCGAAGGAGGGTGCGCGGGACTGGAGGTCAGGCCAAGCCGCGTTCGGCCAGGTGAGAACGACGCAGTCGACCGCAGCGACTGCGGACGCCGGATAGGAGCTCCGTCCCATCGCCACGGCGATCCCGAACAGTTCGCCCTCATTAATGTAACGCGCTATCACCTGATGGCCTTCGGGCGATGTGCGCACGACCCTGACGTGCCCGGCCAGCAGGAGGAAGAAGGAAGACGCCTCCGCGCCCTGGGAGAAGACTTCGGAATCCTTCGCAAAGCGCGACGAACGCGCCCGCGCCAGCACGGCGTCGAGTCCGGGACCGTCGAGACCGGCGAAGGCGGGCAGTCCGGCAATAAGGCTCCTGTCCAGCGTCATCCTGATTCCAGCGGTCCCCGACACTGCTTCCGATACGGTTTCTAGCTGCTGTTTGCTCTGGCGCAAACAGCAGATCGCCTCGGGAAGGTATCACGGATGCAACGGCGATCGCAGCCGGGTACCAAGAAAGGAAAAAAAATGAAACGGATCATAGCAGCCTTGGCGTTCGGCGCCGCGGTCATCGCCGCAGGCGTGGCGGAAGCGGCCGAGTTCGAAGTCATGATGCTGAACAAGGGCGAGAAGGGCACCATGGTGTTCGAGCCCGACCTCGTCAAGGCGGCTCCGGGGGATACCATCCGCTTCGTACCGACCGACAAGGGCCACAACGTCGAGACGATCAAGGGAATGCTTCCGGAGGGCGCCGAGGCCTTCAAGAGCAAGTTCAACGAGACCTTCGAGGTCACGCTGGCGACGGAAGGTGTCTACGGCGTGAAGTGCACGCCGCATTATGCGATGGGCATGGTGGCCCTCATCGAAGTGGGCGATCCCGTAAACGTCGAGGATGCCAAGGCCGTGAAGCAGACGGGCAAGGCAAAGACGGTGTTCGCCGAGCTGTTCGGCCAGGTGGTCGCCGCAAAGTAGGCGTGAATGCTTGACCAATGCCCGGACGTCGAGGGGGGTCCGGGCCAGGAGGCGGACGATGACCAGGCCGGATGGAAAGGCAGCCCGCGCGAGCGGTGTAGGTGCGCAGAGGCACGGTGCCGCGATCATGGGGAAGACGTCGCGACAGTACGAACGCTGCCATCCGGACGACACGTTTGCCGACCTGGTGCGCCGGTCTTCCTTCTCGAAGGAGGACCGGCGACTACTTGAGGACTGGCTCGTTGCGACGGCCTCGCACGCGGGGTCGGCCGATGGCTGAGGCCCACTTGGCTGTCATTTTCGAGAACGGTGGGGTGACCGTCGACGCCGCACTGGTGGCGGAAGGGCTTCGGCTGCGCCCCGACGCAGTCCCCTCGATGCTCCGCGACGGATCCATCACCTGCCGCTTCGAGCGCGGCACTGGCGAGGATGACGGGCGGGTCCGCCTGACGTTCTGGCACGGAAACCTCAGGTTCCGGGTGATCGTAGACGGGGCGGGACAGGTGCTTCAGCGCCTAAGGCTGGACCATGGAAGGCCGAGGCCTATCCGATCACGCATTGGATAGACATTGACAGGCGAGGGACGCTTACTCGGTGGCTGTTCCGGCGGAGCTGGTTCCGCCCCGGGCAGAGGCAATCGACTCCATGGACATGGCGGACAGCTCTTCGTTCAGCCTCCACATGGTCTGGTGAGGGGAACGGGCCAGCCGCTCCAGCCTGTCGAACACAGACGCCTCTGGTAGTTCGTCCCCCTGGAGCTCCGGGGGAACCTTCCAGCCCGGATCCACCCCTTCCATGTTCGGCAGCTCGTGCGCGATGCCCTTGTGGCAGTCGATGCAGGTCGCTTCGCCGGACAGGAGGTAGCGCGTATGGATCGTCGCGGCGCGCTCGGTCTGCCTGGAGAGGTCCATCGCCACGGACGAATGGCAGTTGCGGCACTCAAGGCTGTCGTTGGCCTTCAGCCGCGCCCACTCGTGCTGGGCGAGTTCGAGGCGGTGGTCGAGGAATTTGCGACGTGTGTTGATTGTGCCGAAGATCTTGCCCCAGACTTCCTTCGACGCCTGCATCTTACGGGCGATCTTGTCGGTCCACTCGTGCGGCACGTGACAGTCCGGGCACGACGCGCGCACGCCTGAGCGGTTTGAGAAGTGGACGGTCCGCGTCAGCTCCTCATAGACGTTGTTTTCCATCTCGTGGCAGGAAATGCAGAACTCTTCCGTGTTGGTCAGCTCAAGGGCGGTGTTGAATGCGCCCCAGAAGATCACACCGCCGAGGAAGCCGCCAAGCGTCAGGAAGCCCAAGCTGAGCGTTGCCGCCGGTGTCGAAAGAATCTTCCAACACCAGAGCGCGACCGCCTTGAGGCGCGACCACATCTATTCGTCTCCCGCGTGGTCGACGCCCAGCTCGCTCATGTCGGTGAAGGTGTTGCCGATGAGCGGCGCGGTGTCCGCCTGTGGGACATGGCAGGCCGTGCAGAAGTACCGTCGCGGTGAGACGTCCGCGAGCATCTGGCCCTCCCGCGTCATGTAGTGCGTGACGCTGATCATCGGCGCGCCCGAGCCTTCCGTGAACTCGCGCTTGTGGCATGACAGGCAGCGGTTCGTGTTGACGGAAAGCTGATAGCCCTCGATCGAGTGTGGAATCACGGGAGGCTGGTCCGGATAGGCCCGCATCCGGCGGATGTCGTCGACAGTCCATTTCGGGATTGGCCCGGCGGGCACTTCCTCCAACGGCTGGTCCGCTCCCGTGAGCGGGGGGACGATCTCGGCGGTCATCTGGGCGAATGCCGCCGAGCCGGCGGCGATGGCGAGCACCGCGACGAGGATGGCGCGCACGCGGCGCGTCACACGGGGACGACCTTGACCGCGCATTTCTTGAAATCCGTCTG
>JAEWFU010000071.1 GCA_023388675.1 Pseudomonadota bacterium
ATTCCTCGAGCAGTTCGTCGAGCCGGTGCTCACGGGCCTTGCGGCTCTTCTCCGTCACTTCGAGGATGGCCCGGATGTTGTTCTCGACCGAAAGGCCGCGAAAGATCGACGCTTCCTGCGGCAGATAACCGATGCCAAGCCGTGCACGCCTATACATCGGCATCGAGGTCACATCGTAGCCGTCGATCTCGATCGTGCCCTGGTCGACCGGCACCAGTCCCGTGACCATGTAGAAACAGGTGGTCTTGCCGGCACCGTTCGGACCGAGCAGCCCGACCGCCTCGCCGGCGCGCACGCCGAAGGACACTCCGCTGACGACCTGCCGGCCCTTGTAGCTCTTGGTCAGGCCGCGCGCGATCATCGTGCCCTTGAAGCGCTCGCGGTCCGCCCGCACGGGCGCCGTCGGTGCGCTTCGAGGAGCGATTCGATTAGTCAGTGTTTGGATGAAAGAGGACGCACGTTTGGCCATGAAAAAGTCTGGGCGCCCTACCGGTTCTGCGAGCCGGGCTTGAGCAGCATCTTGACCCGGCCGCCGCTGCCGCCCTGCTGCTGGCCGCACCCATCGAGTGTCGCGAGGCCGGACGACATCTGCACCGTCAGCCGGCAGCCGACGACGACATTGTCGCCCTCCGTCAGCACGACCTCCTTGCCGGACAGCACCAGCACCTCGGAGCGCATGTCGAAGCTGCCGCTGTCGCCGGTGGCGACCTGGTTCTCGGACTTGACGTAGACCTTGCCCTCGACCTCGAGCCGGTCGATGTCGGCCGAACCCGTCGTCGCGGACCCGCCTTCGGTGTTGTAATGCACGGTCATCTTGCCCGAGCGCAGCAGCGTCGGCCCCTGGACGACCGAGACATTGCCGGTGAAGATGGCGACGCCGTCGTTCTCGCGCACTTCCAGATGATCGCTCTCGATCTGGATCGGCTTGTCGCCATCGAGCTTGAGGCCCGTCAGGCGGCCCGCTTCCTGCGCAGAGGCATTGGCGAGCGTCAGCAATGCAAGGCTTGCGGCCACGACAATGGCACGGCCGTCAATTCTCATTCGTCCCTCCATCGGCCGTCTCCCTCTCGGCATTCGCCGCCGTCTGCAGACGCTTGGCGTCGATTTCCATGCGGACGCGGTTCTCGAAGATCATCACCGCGCCCTTTTCACTGATGCGCATGGAATCGGCTTCGATGCGCGCCCCGTCAAGCGTAATATCGACCGGATCGCTGGTTTCGAGCTTGCCGGAGGCCATGTCGACCACCGCTGAGCGCAGCAAGGCGTGAATTCCGGTGTCGGTGGTGAATGTGATGTCGCTGTCGAGCCCCAGCGTGTTTGCGTCGCGGTCGAGGACGCCGCTCTTGGCGGCGACCGTCACCCAGTTCTCGTCGTCGAACGGCAGCTTTGCGGCGATGCCTTCGAGATCGATCTTGCTGGCGTTGCCGATTTCCTGGATCGCGCGCTCGGCCGTCATGTTGTACGGGCGATTGTCACGCGTGAAGCCGTCGAGCTTCGGATCGGACATCACCAGCCTGCCGCCTTCGATGGCGGTCGAGCCAAGTTCGACGGAAACGCCTTCGGGCGTCGCCAGCCAGGATTTGGCCACGA
The DNA here is from genome assembly GCA_023388675.1 of Pseudomonadota bacterium. Taxonomy (GTDB): domain Bacteria; phylum Pseudomonadota; class Alphaproteobacteria; order Rhizobiales; family Rhizobiaceae; genus Aerobium. The sequence continues at coordinate 1,591 of JAEWFU010000071.1, forward strand.
ACGCGACCACCATCAGCATGGCAATCACCGGCAAAGTGAGCTTGAGGAGCCGCACCCGGCCGGAATGCCGCTGAGCGCGGGAGAACGCTTCCTCGACGCGATCGGCCTGCGCAGGAGGCGTCGCGGCCGTCCTTCGCGCCGTGCCCTGTGGCTGTTGCGCTGGCGAAATGGTCATACCCCGTTGGTCCGAAATCTGGTTCCGCGCCCATTCTCATGGGGCGATCGTGATGGTGGCCCGTCCTCTCCCCGCATGCAATTATGCGAGCTCCGGAAGCGGAGCGGACGATGTGTTCTGGCCGCGTCGACGCGAGTTACATCCCAATATGGTAATTTTTGGATAAACCAACGCATCCGGCAATATAGGCGCACCGCATCCCCTGCAAAAGGGGGGTGCGTCCAAAGGCTGACGAGGCGCGGCAAGCTGCCTCTTCTAACCCTTGTCTGCTTGTTCTACAAAGCTGACGGCGGACGGCGGACGGCGACAGACCCGGAGAGGACACCATGGCAGATCGGGCAGACGACATCATCGACCGCAGGCGGCTGCGTCGCAAGCTGACGTTCTGGCGGGCGATGGCGCTTGTCGTCGTGGTTCTGGCGGTCGCCGCGTTCTCTTCCTGGGCCATGCGCGACCGGCTGTCCGGCGCGGGCGGCACGCACATAGCCAAGGTCAAGATCGAAGGCACGATCGTCGAGGACGAGGAACTGCTCAAGCGGCTGGAGCGCATCGGCGAGGCAGACAGCGTCAAGGGCGTGATCCTGTCGATCGATTCTCCGGGCGGCACGACGGTCGGCGGCGAGGCGATCTACGAGGCCGTGCGCAAGCTCGCCGAGCAGAAGCCGGTCGTGGCGCAGGTCGGCACCCTTGCGGCATCCGCCGGCTACATGATCGCCAGCGCCACGGATCATATCGTCGCAAGGCAGTCCTCGATCGTCGGCTCAATCGGCGTTCTGGTTCAGTTTCCCGACGTTTCCGAGCTGATGGCCAAGATCGGCGTCAAGGTCGAGGGCGTCAAATCCTCGCCGCTCAAGGCCGAGCCGTCGCCGTTCACCCCCACCACCGATGAGGAGCGCGCGA
>JAEWFU010000441.1 GCA_023388675.1 Pseudomonadota bacterium
ACGCTCCTCAGCGGCGAAGCGGTGACGCCTTATTGACGACCACAACCGGAACCATGCAGGCGAGGCCGGCGACGGCGACCGCCGACAGGAACCATCCGAAGCCTGACCACCCGAACGCCTCGACAACTGCGGCCGCCAGCGGCGGACCGAATACGGTGCCGAGGCCTCCCGCCTGACAGACGAGGCCGATGGCCACGGGAACCGAACCGTCGCGGGGTGTGAGGAAAGGGATCGCCGCGAACTGCGCGGACGCGACGAGCGCGCCCGAGATCGCCAGGCCGAGAGCCGAGATTGTCGCCAGCGCCGGGTCCATGAACGTGAAGGCCGGAACCGCAGTCACCGCGCTGACCGCGAAGCCGAATCCGGCCAGCCGCGCCATGTAACCCGCACCCCTGCCCCTCACGAGCACGCTGGCAAGCACGTTGCCGAGCGGCACACTCAGCGCGATCACACCCGCGGAAACGAGGAAGTGTGCGCCATCACCCGCCACGAAAGTCGGCATGAAGGTGAACATCGAGACGGACAGGACCACGAACGCGCCGAAGGACACCGCCACCAGCACGATCGGCAGCGATAAGGTCTGCGACACGCTGCCTGTTGCGCTGGCAGGCGCGGAAACCACGATGCCGTTCATGAGCCAGAGTGCGCCTGCCGCGAGAACGGCAAACAGCAGCACCATAGCAAGCAGATAGGCGGGAGGCGCATACAGCGGAAGCATCGCCAGCGCCACGAAATCCGACGTTGCGAAGCCGAGCGGCACGAAACCGCTCCAGATCGCCAGCACCGGCCCTTTCCAGTCGACCGGCGAAATGTCGTTGAGGATGGCCGGCAAAGCGACGCACAGGGCGAGGTACCCGACAGCCTCGACCAGCCTCGCGGCGAAGATTGTGGCAGCGGTGTCCGCGAGCGCGAGGGCTATGCCTCCGGCGGACAGAAGCACGGCGCCGATCAGAATCGAGCGCTTGAGGCCGATGCGGTCGATCAGCCAGCCTGCAGGAAGCGCCGCCAACGCGATGAAGATGCCGAGCACCGCAGCGAGCCAGCCCGCCTCGACGAGCGAAAAGCCGACCTCGTTGCGATACCATGGAATGAGCGGTGCGATCTTGCCGAGTTGCGCGCCGGTCAGCACACCTGCAAGCAGGATGAGCACGATCGCCGCGAGGCGCGGGGCAGCTGATCGGGAGGGGCTTAGAGAATCAGGGAGCATCTGCGTTTACGATAGGCGATCACCGGCGACCGGTCATTGCACAGCCAGTGGAAATTCATCCGCCAAACGAAAACCGCCGGACTTACGCCCGGCGGTTCACTACGAGACTTCCGCTGCCTGATCAGTAAGGGCAGGAATTGTCGCTCATAAAGTCATGGACCTCGATCTCGCCGGCGATGATCTTGGCCTTGGCGTCCTCGACGGCGGTCTTCATCTCCTCGCTGACAAGGTCGGCGTTATTCTCATCCATGGCATAATCGACGCCACCCTCGGCGAGGCCGAGATTGTTGATCCCGTAGTCGAACGCGCCATTCTTGGCGTCCATGAACGCCTCGTAGACGGCCACGTCGACGCGCTTCAGCATCGAGGTCAGCACTTTGCCCGGATGAAGGCCGTTCTGGTTGGAATCGACGCCGATGCCGAGCTTGCCAGCGTCCGCGGTCGCCTGCAGCACGCCGACGCCGGTGCCACCTGCGGCGTGGTAGACCACGTCGGCGCCCTGATCGATCTGCGAGCGGGCGATTTCACCGCCGCGGGTCGGATCGTTCCACGCGGCAGGCGTGTCACCGGTATAGTTGCGCAGGACCTTCGCATCGGCATTCGTCTCCATCACGCCCGACACATAGCCGCATTCGAACTTGCCGATCAGCGGAACCTGCATGCCGCCGACGAAGCCCACGGTGCCGGTCTCGGAGGCCATCGCGGCCATCACGCCGACGAGATAGGAACCTTCCTGCTCCTTGAAGACGACCGAGCGTACGTTCGGCTTCTCGACGACCATATCGATGATGGCGAAATCGGTTTCCGGGAATTCCTCCGAGACCACCTCAAGCGCGGACGCCCAATTGAACCCCGCCATCACGATCGGGTTGCGGCCGTCCTCGGCGAAGCGGCGCAGCGCCTGCTCGCGCTGCGCGTCGTTCGAAATTTCGAACTCGACATACTCGATGCCGGTTTCTTCCTTGAACTTCTCCGCACCGCCGAACGATGCCTCGTTGAACGACTTGTCGAACTTGCCGCCGAGGTCGAAGAGCAGACCCGGCTGGACTTCTTCCTGTGCGAAGGCCGTAGCGGTCATCGCGGTGGCGGCCATCAGGCCGAGAACAAAACGCTTCATGTGATCCACACCCTGTCGGTTGCTTTTTGGCTTCACGACGAGAGCTGCCAGCTTGAACAAGAAGCGGCCACCCCCGACCGGGCGGGGGTTGAAACCCCCGCTCAGACTTTACTGTTGCACGGGCGTTGCAAAAATTCACGCAGAATTTTGACCTTCTGGATAAGAGTCGGAACGCCGGAAGCGCGGGCCTCCGGCGTCCGATCAATCAAGGTCTCCAACCCTCTCAGGCGCCGGCGGGCGCCGGGACCGCGCAGGCGATGCCGGTGCCCTTCAGGCCGCAATAGCCGAACGGGTTCTTGGCGAGATATTGCTGGTGGTCGGTCTCCGCGAAATAGAACGCCGGCGCGGGCGCGATCTCGGTGGTGATGCGCGACCGGCCGGCAGCGGCCAGAGCCGCTTCGTAGGCCTCCTTCGAAGCGACGGCCTCTGCCTGCTGGGCGTCGGTGGTCGTGTAGATCGCCGACCTGTAGGTCGTGCCGACATCGTTACCCTGCCGCATGCCCTGGGTCGGATCGTGGCTTTCCCAGAATATCCTCAGCAGTTCCGCATACGAGACCTCGGACGGATCGTAAACGACCATGACCACTTCGGCATGGCCCGTAAGGCCGGTGCAGGTTTCCTGATAGGTCGGGTTGGGCGTCACGCCACCCTGGTAGCCGACGGCCGTCACCCATACACCCGGCGTTTCCCAGAACAGGCGCTCGGCCCCCCAGAAGCAACCCATACCGAAATAAGCCACTTCCAGCCCTTCGGGATACGGACCGTGCAGCGGGCGCTTCGAGACATGGTGCTTCGCCGCAGTCGGGATCGGCCGGTCACGGCCGGGCAGCGCTTCCTGCGCGGTCGGCAGCTTCAGCTTCTTGTTCAGCATGTCGCTCAGAAAGAACATCTTTTCCGCTCCTGTGGCTCTCGGGCCTGTCAGCGCTGCACGGCGAACCGGCTCGCGCTGCGCTCGCGTCTGCGCCCTGCAATCGACAACAGCAGGGCCAGCCCCGCAAAGACGGCGAAGCCCGGCAAGGCGAGGAAACCGGCCATCACCGTATAGAGGAAGAAAGCCGGCAGGCGCTCTCCGATCATGGCCTCCGTCCAGGCAAGCGTCCATGGCGATACGGTCATCCACGATGCCTCCAGAGGCGTCATGACAAGCGCACTCGCGGCGATCGAGCGCGTCGCGTCGAGCACCGCCATGATGACGGCGATGGCGAGCATGACCATGGACAACAGGCGCAGCAGTGCTCTGAACATGAAACGTAACGAGCCATTTGCCCGCTCCGGCACGACGACGGGCTTCTTCCCCCATCAGATAGGCAAGGAACGGCGGATTGGCAATCGCCCGGCGTTGCGGAAGCCATCCGCCCCGTTCGCAGGAAAGAACGCATTCACGCTTGGCATTCGGCAAAGGATCGACTAGATGAGCGCCATCGACCGCCCTGCACAAGCGGGGATGTGCTGCGGAGAGGTGGCCGAGTGGTTGAAGGCGCACGCCTGGAACGCGTGTATACGGGAAACTGTATCGAGGGTTCGAATCCCTCTCTCTCCGCCACTTGCCCTCGGGAAAGCGTTCTCCCGATCCGGCTCCAGCCGGAATTTCTCGTTGTTTTCGAGGGTTATGCGGGAGAGGCTGAGCACTGGCCTCTGGACCAAGAGGTCAGAAAGCGCTCTCTCAGGGCCGATATTCTCCGGACCTGTTGCCTGCGTCGATTTGGTGAATTTTTTCTAAGCGAATGTAATTATTAGACCTTTTTGGGTGGCGTGCTGAACACTTGGATTTCAGGGTCGCACCCCAGAAGGAACACAAATCGAACTCTGCCAGCAGTTCGCACTCCTCTACACTTCAATCTGAGATGTTCCGGCCGAGACGTCCAACTCGCCATCTTGCTTCCAGTCTTCGGCGTCCAGATCCCGCACTCGAGCAAGAAAAACCCTGTGGAAGTCGTTGATCTTGGACG
>JAEWFU010000480.1 GCA_023388675.1 Pseudomonadota bacterium
CCTGAAAACCGCTGGCATCAGCGGCTCATCACGGCAAGCCACTCGTCGATCCAGCGCTGGCGGTTTTGGGCAACCTCCTCGGGCGTGAACGCGAGCGTCTTGGACGGTTCGACTAGCGTGTCGAAGACCGGATTGAGTGGTACGGACGTTTCGCCGGCAGGGAACATCCAGTTCGTTTCCGGGATCGCGTCCTGGAAGCCGGGCCCGGTCATGAATTCCAGGAATTGCTTGCTCAGCGGGTTCTCGGCGCCCTTGACCGTCGCGCCCGCCACCTCGACCTGGAGGTAGTGGCCCTCCTCGAAACTTGCCGCCTTGTAGCGCTGGCTGTCCTCGGCGATCTCGTGATAGGCGGGCGAGGTGGTATAGGAGAGGACCATGCCTGCCTCGCCGCTGGTGAACAGGCCGTAGGCCTCGCTCCAGCCGGGCGTCACTGTCAGCACGCGCTGGCCGAGCTTCTCCCATGCGGCCTGTGCCTCGTCGCCATAGACGGCCTTCATCCACAGGAGCAGCCCGAGGCCGGGCGTCGAGGTGCGCGGGTCCTGGATGACGATCTTCTCCTCCGGGTCGCCCTCGACCAGTTCCTTGAGGCTTGCCGGGGGCGTGGCGATCGTTTCGGTGTCGTAGACGAAGGCGAAGTAGCCGTAGTCGAAGGGCACGAACATATCGTCTCCCCAGCCGCCCGGCACATCGACGCGTTCGAGCGAAATGCCGTGCGGCGCGAACAGGCCCGTCTCGCGCGCTTCGTGGGTCAAATTGGTGTCCAGCCCCAGAACGATATCGGCCTGCGTGCCGCTGCCCTCCAGTTTGAGACGGTTGAGAAGCGCCACGCCGTCGGCCACCGCAAGGAATTCCAGGTCGCAGCCGCATTCTGCCTCGAACGCCTTCTCGACGACCGGGCCGGGACCCCATGAGGCGGTAAAACTCTCATAGGTGTAGACGGTCAGCTTTCCCTGGGCTGTGGCCGGCAGAGTGGCGAGACCCAGCGAAGCGGTAAGGATGATGAAAAAACGGTCGCGCATCGGGCGCCTCCTTGGTTCGTGTTTCAAGGGAAATCAGGCGCTTTGCTGCAGCGTCTAATCCCTCCGCCGGTATGAGCCGGATCAGGTTCAGCGGGTTGGCCGGGTTTCCCCGTCATGCCTCTCAGCCGGTCCGCGTTGGTCGCGTCCGGCACCCCGTTAGAGCGTTTCCAGAGATAGGGCTGCGCGCGAGGCTAGGCAAGCGATTGTTTGGCAAGCACAATGCAAGACGCTTTCGTTTCAGCGCGCTCGCATGATAGAGGCGACGCGCATGAACCGCTTCGCCATCCTTCTTGGCGGCGACCTCGTCGCTACGCCCCGGCTTGCCGGCCAACTCGAACACACCCGGGTGATCGCGGCCGATTCCGGCATCCGCCATGCAAGCGTGCTGGGCATCGTTCCCGAATTGTGGACCGGCGATTTCGATTCCGTCGACGATGGCTTGAGGCAGGCGCATGGCGATGTGCCGACCGAAATTTTCCCGTCCGACAAGGACAAGACCGATGGCGAGATCGCGATCGAGGCCGCACTGGCGCGCGGAGCCAGCGAAGTGATGCTGGTCGGGGCCTTTGGCGGAGCGCGTGCCGACCATGCCTTCCTGCATCTGACGGTGGCCCTGCGGCTGGCCGAAGCCGGCACGCCGTGCCTGCTGACCAGCGGCCAGCAGGAGGGGATTCCGCTGCTGCCGGGCGCGGCCAGACGCTTCGACTACGATGACGGTACGCTGTTCAGCGTCCTGCCGTTCTCCGACCTTGAAGGACTTACGCTATCCGGCGCGAAATGGCCGCTTGCCGACCGGTCGGTTCCCTTCGGTTCGTCGCTGACGCTTTCGAACGAGGTGCGGGGCGAACTGACCGTGACGCTCCGGTCCGGACGCGCCCTTCTGGTCGCCCATCCCGTTTCCTATTTCCGTATGTGACCATGGCTCCACCGCTTCTTACCCTCGACGGCATCCGGCTGACCTTCGGCGGCACGCCGTTGCTTGATGGCGCTTCTCTCTCCGCATCGGCGGGCGAGAAGATCGCGCTTGTGGGTCGCAACGGATCGGGAAAATCGACGCTGCTCAAGATCGCTGCCAGCATGGTCGAGCCGCAGGACGGCGAGATATTCCGGCAACCGACAGCGACCGTGCGCTACCTGCCGCAGGAGCCCGACATGGACGGCTACGCGAGTGTGCTCGCCTATGTCGAGGCCGGCCTGGGACCGGCAGACGATCCGTATCGCGCCACCTATCTGATCGAAAGCCTCGGGCTTTCCGGCGACGAACGCCCCGGTACGCTTTCTGGTGGCGAGGCGCGCCGCGCTGCGCTTGCCCGTGTCATGGCGCCGGAGCCTGACATTCTGCTGCTCGACGAGCCGACCAACCACCTCGATCTTGCGACCATCGAATGGCTGGAAGGAGAGTTGCAGCGCACGAAGTCGGCGCTCATCATGATCTCGCATGACAGGCGGTTTCTGGAGCGTGTGTCGCGGGCGACGGTGTGGCTGGACCGCGGCACCACGCGGCGACTCGACAAGGGTTTCGCGCATTTCGAGGAATGGCGCGACCGGCTCCTCGAGGAGGAGGAACTGGAACAGCACAAGCTCGGCCGCCAGATCGAGCGCGAAGAGCACTGGCTGCGCTATGGCGTGACCGCGCGGCGCAAGCGCAACATGCGCCGTCTGGGCGAACTCCAGTCGATGCGCGAGCGGTTTCGCGGCCGTCGCGGCCCGGAAGGCACCGCCTCGATGGCGGCAGCCGAGGGGGCCGAATCCGGCAAGCTGGTGATCGAAGCGCGAAATATCGCCAAGAGCTTCGGGGATCGTATCGTTGTCCAGGATTTCTCGACGCGCATCCAGCGGGGCGACAGGGTCGGCCTCATCGGACCCAACGGAGCCGGCAAGACGACGCTCCTGAAGATGCTGATCGGCACGCTGGAGCCGGATGCCGGCACCGTGCGCCTCGGCGCCAATCTGGAGATCGCGGCGCTCGACCAGAAGCGCGAGCTCGACCCGTCGGAGACGCTGGCTCACTACCTGACAGATGGGCGTGGTGACAGCCTCGTTGTCAACGGCGAGGAAAAGCATGTCGTTTCCTACATGAAGGACTTCCTGTTCAAGCCGGAGCAGGCTCGGACGCCGGTGCGCGAGCTTTCGGGCGGCGAGCGGGCGCGGCTTGTGCTGGCGCGCATTCTGGCGCGGCCCGCCAATCTGCTGGTGCTCGACGAGCCGACCAACGATCTCGACATGGAAACGCTCGACCTGCTGCAGGAACTGGTTTCCGGCTATCCGGGCACGGTGCTTCTCGTCAGCCACGACCGCGATTTCCTCGACAGGACGGTGACGAGCGTGATCGCGCCGGACGGCGAAGGTCGGTGGATCGAATATGCCGGCGGGTACTCCGACATGCTGGCACAGCGCGGCGGGCAGGCGCTTCAGGACCGCGCGCGTGCCGCGAAGAAGGAGCCTCGTGAGAAGAAGGAGCCTGCCGCGAACGAGCCTCGGGCATCTGCGCGCAAGCTCTCCTACAAGCAGAAATTTGCTCTCGAAAACCTTCCCAGGCAGATTGCGGAAACCGAGGGCAAGATCGCTGCTCTCGAACAGAAGATGTCGGATCCTGCCTTCTACACAAAGGACCCTGACGGCTTTTCGAAGGTTGCGGGGCAACTCGAAGGCCTGCGGGCAAGCCTCGCCGGCATGGAAGAGGAATGGCTGGAACTGGAGATGCTGCGCGAGGAGATCGAAGGGTGACTTTGTGCGTTTTCATGCGCATAATATGTGCGCACATCCGGGATGCACACTATGAAGAACGAAGCCCCCTCGATCCGTAAGGCAGCAAACCTGTCCATTGATGCCGACGTGCTCGCAGAAGCGAAGGCGCTGTCGGTCAATATTTCCCGTGCCGCCGAAGCCGGAATTTCGGACGCGGTGCGCAAGGAAAAGGAACGGCGCTGGAAGGAGGAAAACCGCGAGACACTCGAAAGCTGGAATCGCTGGGTTGAGGAGAACGGGATTCCGCTGGCTGAGTATCGCCAGTTCTGATGGCGCGCTTCCAGATATTCGCAGAAGCCGGCAAGTCCGGATATCTTCTGGACGTTCAGTCCGAGCTGATCGATATCGCGCGAACGAGGGTTGTTGTACCCTTGCTGCCGGTAAAGCAGACGCCGCCCGCCATCGCCCGTTTGCATCCTGTCTTCGAAATCGGAGGCAAGGAGGTCGTGATGGCGACGCATCTGATTGCAACGGTGCCGACCAGCATTCTCACTGAACCGCGCGGCGATCTATCTGCCCAAGGCGACAAAATCACCGCCGCCCTCGATATGCTCTTTCAGGGGTTCTGAGAGATCAGAGCCGGCTCGCCGTCGGTGTTCAGCCTGGCTGCAAGCCCCTCCATGCGCTCGGCCAGATTGGCGAGCGCGCCGGTGAGTGCCGCATCGTTCTTGTCGGCCTTTGTCAGCGCGTCGTCGCGCGTCTTGCGCAGCGTGGCGATCTCGCTCTCCATGCCTTTCATGCGCTTCTGCAACTCGGCAAGCTCGTCCATCACCATGATGCCGGCCATCACGGTCAGGCGCTGGTCGCCGATCTCTCCGAACGATCCCTTGAGGTGGGAGACATAACGGTCGAAGCGCGTCGCCAGATCGGTCAGGTGTTCTTCCTGCCCTTCGTCGCAGGCCATGCGGTAGGACTTGCCGTCGATCGTCACCGTCACCTGCGCCATGGCCTGTCCTTTACCTGTCGAGTACCGCGCGGATGGTCTCCATCGCCGCCACGAGCCGGCGCGAGACTTCCTTGTTGGCTTCTTCCAGCCGTTCGGCGCGCGCCTCCGAACTGTCGAGTTCCTGAGCGAGGCGGGCCCGGTCGGCGTTCATGCGCTGCACTTCCGCTTCGGCGTCGCCATATTCCTGCTCACGCTCGAAGCGTGCGGAAACCGCATCTTCCAGCGTCTCGATCGCCTTCCCGAGGCGGGCAATTACTTCCTTGAGGGTCGCTTCCCCGGTCATGGTATCCGTTCCAGCCCCCGAGATGGTGCCGAATCGCGCGCTTTCCCAGCGCGTTAGCCGTGAAACATTAGGCAGCGTGCGAAGCGGGCGTCAACGCGGCGCTCGCGACTATCCCCTTTAAACGCACTCGCAAGTGTCGGGAAAGCGCTTCAAGGCTGCGGACAGAACCTCTGCCAACGTTGACTCGGGGCGCGCGCCTGCTATGTGTCCCCTCGCTTTCCGGGCCGTATCCGGCCCTTTTCTTGCGCGGGACGACAAGCGAGCGATCATGACCACACGCGAAATGCACGACCGCATGGCCAATGCGATCCGTTTCCTTTCCATGGATGCCGTGGAGAAGGCCAATTCGGGTCATCCCGGTCTGCCGATGGGCGCCGCCGACATCGCGACCGTGTTGTTCTCCCGCTATCTATCCTACGACCCGCAGAAGCCTGACTGGGCCGATCGGGACCGCTTCGTGCTGTCGGCCGGCCACGGTTCGATGCTGCTCTATTCGCTGCTCTACCTAACCGGCTACGAGGACATCGACCTCGAGCAGATCAAGCATTTCCGTCAGCTCGGCTGGCGCACGGCGGGTCACCCCGAATGGGGGCATGCCGCAGGCATCGAGACGACCACCGGACCGCTTGGCCAGGGCCTTGCCAACTCGGTGGGCATGGCGCTTGCCGAACGCATCATGAATGCCCGCTTCGGCGACGACCTCGTCGACCACTATACCTATGTGCTGGCGGGCGACGGCTGCCTGATGGAAGGGATCAGCCAGGAAGCGATCTCGCTTGCGGGCCATCTGAAGCTGAACAAGCTGATCGTCATCTGGGACGACAACAATATCTCCATCGACGGCGCGATCTCGCTGTCCGACTCCACCGACCAGTGCAAACGCTTCGAAGCCTCTGGCTGGAACACGACGCGCGTCGACGGCCATGATCCGGATGCGATCGCAGCGGCGATCGAGGCGGCCCGCAAATCCGACCGTCCGACGCTGATCGCCGCCAAGACGACCATTGGCTATGGCGCGCCGACGCGCGCCGGCACCAACAAGGCGCACGGCTCGCCGCTGGGTGCTGAAGAGATCGCCGGCGCGCGCAAGGCGCTCGGCTGGGATGCCGAGCCTTTCGTGGTTCCGTCCGACGTCCTGGATGCATGGCGCGTTGCCGGCCTGCGCGCGGCCAAGGAGCGCAAGGAATGGGAAAAGCGGCTCGGCGCGGCCGATGCCCCGACGCGTTCCGAATTCGAGCGCCGGATGCGCGGCGACCTTCCGCAGGGCTTCGACCAGGCCATCGTAGACTACAAGAAGAAGCTGGCCGAGGAGAAGCCCAAGGTCGCGACGCGCAAGTCGTCGGAAATGGCGCTCGAGGTCATCAACGCGATCGTGCCCGAAACAATCGGCGGTTCGGCCGACCTCACCGGCTCCAACAACACCAAGACCAGCCAGACGGGACCGATCAAGCCGGACGACTATTCCGGCCGCTACGTCTATTACGGTATTCGCGAGCACGGCATGGCGGCCGCTATGAACGGCATGACGCTGCATGGCGGCGTCATCCCTTACGGCGGCACCTTTCTCACCTTCTCGGATTATGCCCGGCCCGCAATGCGTCTGGCATCACTCATGGGCATCCGCTCCATCTTCGTGATGACCCACGATTCCATCGGTCTCGGCGAAGACGGGCCGACTCACCAGCCGGTCGAGCATCTGGCGGCGCTGCGCGCGATCCCCAACCACTATGTCATGCGTCCGGCCGACGCGGTCGAGGCCGCTGAATGCTGGCAGATCGCGCTGGAATCGACGAAGACGCCTTCCACGCTGGCGCTGACCCGGCAGAACCTGCCGACCGTGCGCACCGAGCATGCGGTCGAGAATCTGTGCGCGCGCGGTGCCTACGAACTCGCCGGAACCAATGGCGATGCAGCAGTGACGATCTTCGCAACAGGTTCGGAGGTCGAGATTGCCTTGGCCGCTCGCGCCGAACTCGAGAAGCGCGGTCACCGGACACGGGTCGTTTCCGTGCCGTGCATGGAGATATTCACCGCGCAGAGCGATGAGTATCGTGCCGGGCTGATCGGCAATTCGAAGGTCAAGATCGCCATCGAGGCCGGCGTGCGCCAGGGCTGGGACGCGGTCATCGGTTCCGATGGGCTCTTCGTCGGCATGAGCAGCTTTGGCGCCAGCGGCAGGATCGAGGACCTTTACAAGCACTTCGGTATCACTGCCGAGGCTGCGGTCGCTGCCGTCGAAAAGCGCCTCGCGAAGGCCTGAGCAGGGGCAGGCGCCACGCGCCTGTTCTGTACTAATCGGTTTTATCCCGGCTGACGCTGGATTCTTCCGCGCCGCGCCGCTATGGAAGCGCTGCCTTGGCGGCGGGCCTTGCGCCATGCCGCCGGAACACGCTTTCGAAGCCTCCTGGGAGACCGCCTCATGACCGTAAAAGTCGCAGTTAACGGATTTGGCCGCATCGGCCGGAACATCGTCCGCGCCATCTATGAGAGCGGCCGCAAGGACATCGACGTCGTTGCCATCAACGATCTCGGGCCGGTCGAGACAAATGCGCATCTGCTGCGCTACGACAGCGTGCACGGCAAGTTCCCGTCCGAGGTGAAGGTCGACGGCGACACGATCACGGTCGGCTCCGATTCCTTCAAGGTGTTTGCCGAGCGCGATCCGTCCAAGCTGCCATGGGGTGACCTCGGCGTCGACATCGTGCTCGAATGCACGGGCATCTTCACCTCCAAGGAAAAGGCTTCAGCGCACCTGACCGCCGGCGCCAAGCGCGTCATCGTGTCGGCGCCCGCCGACGGCGCGGACCTGACGGTCGTATACGGTGTGAACCACGACAAGCTTACGAGCGACCATGTCGTGATCTCCAACGCCTCCTGCACCACCAACTGCCTCGCGCCGGTCGCCAAGGTCCTCAACGACGCCTTCGGCATCGAAAAAGGCTTCATGACGACGGTTCACGCCTATACCGGCGACCAGCCGACGCTCGACACGATGCACAAGGACCTCTACCGCGCTCGCGCGGCTGCGGTGTCCATGATCCCGACCTCTAC
>JAEWFU010000018.1 GCA_023388675.1 Pseudomonadota bacterium
TGCTGATTTCCATCATCATGCTGGCGCCCTACGGCGCGCTGCTGAGCGTGCTCAAGCCAGCCAGGGTGTGATTCTTTCGCTCACGGGCCGTACGCTCGCTTTACTCGCTGGCCCTGCGCGGACGCGCCGGACGACCGGCGGCCCCCGTCAACTCGCGGCCGTTTTCGCCTACACGCGGCATTGCTCTCGTCGGTTCGGCGATCTTGCTGCCGGACAGCGTCTCCCTCTCCACCGTCATCCCGGCCGACCGAGCGCAGCGAGGGAAGAGCCGGGATCCATTGGCTAGAAAATCGTGTGGCACGGCCCGGCTCAATGTGTAGCACCCGTCATCGCGAGAACCCGCTACCCGGCCGCGCTGCTCAATGGGTCCCGGCTCAGCGGTCGCTGACGCTCCCTTGGCCGGGATGACGCCGGAGAGCGTTCAGCGCATCTCGAGCAGGCGCTCGAGGTAGTTGCGTTCCAGTTCGGGGCTGAGCGCATTGCCCAGCCTGCGGCGGATTTCGTCCAGGATACGGCGCGCGCGCTGCACGTCGACCTCGTCGGGCACCTGAACGGTATCGCCGAAATCCGGGCCGGTGGTGGCGCGGGGCCGACCGAGCGGGTCGCGGTCGGAACTCTGCTGGCGGCCGCCTTCCTCGCTGCCGCCCTGTTCGCCCTGCATGGCTTGCATCATCTGCTGCATCATGTCCTGCGCGCCACGGCGCAGCGCCTCCAGCGCCTGCCCCTGCTCACCGACTGCGCGTTCGCCCTGCTGGTCGCCAAGGGCGCCCTCTGCGCGGCCCATGGCCTCGCCGGCATCGCCGAAACCTTCGCCGGGCTCCATGCCCATGCCTTCGAGCGAGCGCGACAGTGCTTCCAGATCGCGTTGAAGCTGGCCCTGGCCTTCCTGGAGCTGACGCATCGCCTCGGCAAATTCCTCCGGCGTCATCGGCCGCTGCTGGCCGCCTTGCTGCCCCTGCTCTCCTTCCTGGCCGGGCTGCATCTGGTCGAGGCGGAAGGTCTCGTTCATCGTCTCCTGTTGGCGGCGCATCAATTCGCCCAACTCGTCCATCTGCCGGCGCATCTCGCTCTGCGCGCCTTCGCCGGGGCTCATCTGCTGCTGGTTGCCGGCCTGCAGATTGTTCATCATCTCTTGGAACTGCTGCAGCATTTCCATGGCCTGATCGCGTGCGCCGGATCGAGCAAGGTTCTCGAGCTGATCCATCATGCGCTCGATATCGCTCTGGCTCAGCTCCTGCCCGTCCATCGGCATCTGCATGGCCATGTCCGGATTGCGCTGCGCGCTCTCGGCGAATTCGCGCAGGAAGTCGCGCATCGCTTCGCGGAGCTCGGCCATCAGTTCCTCGATTTCCTCGTCGCTGGCGCCGTTTTCGAGGGCCTGCTTGAGTGCTTCCTGGGCTTGGCGCAGCCGGCGCTCGGCGGTCGAAAGGGCGCCGTCCTCGATGGTCAGCGCGATCTCCCAAAGATAGTCGGCAACGTCCCTTAGGGCTTCATCTGTATCGGCCATGACGAGGCGCGTGCGTGCCGCCATGATACCCAGATAGTGCGACGGATTGTCGAATGTATCCTCCGGCCGCAGCGTGATCGCGTCGATCAGGTCGAGCACGCGGCCCTTGCGGTTTGCGTCGAGCGCCAGGATACGACGCTGCTCCACGACCGCCCTGGCCAGCGGGTTGGCGAAGGGACGCTCCGGCAGCACGATCTCCTTCGTTTCGCTGCGTGCCCGCTGCTCCGCGCCATCGAGCGCTTCCAGGGTCAGGTTGACACGCGTTCCTGCCCACGGATGCTCGGTGAGGTCTCGGGAGGTGCGAGCGGCGATGTCGCGTCCGTTGCGACGCGGCAGCACCAGCGGCATATCCGGCGCTTCGTAGAGCGGGCGCGCGCCGCTTGCCTGCGGTTCGGCCTGTTCGAAGACGGCCGCGGCACTGGCCGCGCCATAGTCGTCCTCGACCTCGTAGGCGAGTTCCAGCGCACCGTTGACGGCGCGCTTCGGCTCGTCGGCGAAACGGATCGCGGGCGGGTCGTCGGGAATGACGTTGAAGGCCCAGCGCTGCAATTCGCTGCTGCCGGACTGGAGCGTCAGCATGCCGTCGGCGTCCAGCGTGCCGGCAAACTGGCGTGCGGTCGCCGACGAAGCGGTATTCGCGTCGGACGAGGCGCTTGCGGGCTCGATCGTCAGGGCCTCGCCGGTATCCGCGTCGAGGTAGGAAAGCGTTTCGTCGCCTGCCCCGCCGGTTACGCGCACGGCAATCGCGCTGCCTTCCGGAACCTCGAACACCGGTGCTTCCTCTTCACCCGCACGGGCGCTCAGGAAGAGCGGCGCACGACCGGTATAGGCAGGCGGCGTCACCCAGGCATCGATGCGTGCCGGCACCACGTCGGCGCGGGCATGACTGCGGAAGGCGTCACGCGGCGAACCCCCCAGCGGACCGAAGGAGAAGGCAAAGGCGACGACCAGCAGAAGCGCCACGATCGCGCGCAAGCCCCATGGGTCGCGCTCGGGGACGCGGGCGCGCGGCATGTCGCCGGCGAGGCGGTCGAGCCGGGCGGCCATGCGTTTCTGGTGTTCACGCCACAGGGCCTGCGCGAACGGGCCTTGCGCAGCCTCGGAAAGACGGTCGGTCTGGGTTAGAACCGGTGCGTGTTCGAGCCGGTTGGCACGTTCGATGCGCCGGTCAATCTCGGCGGATTTCGGCGAGCGATAGAAACGCAGCGGGTAGAGCGCTGCGATGCCAGCCAGCGCCATGACGCCGACCAGCACCATGCGGGACCAGTCCGGCATCAGCCGGAAAACGCCCAGCCAGGAAAGGCTCAGGAACAGGCTGACGACGACGAGAAGCGGCAGGACGAGCGGCCAGAGGCGCTCGATGACGATCGCCCCGCGGACCACGGCGCGCGTGCGCCCAAGCCGGGCGAGCAATCCGCGCTCGGCTGCCGGGTGCGTCCTGTTCTCGCCAGTTTCCGTCATCCGGTCCTTTCGGGGTTGCCAAAGTGGCAGTGTCGGAATCGCACCGCTCCACTATGAAAGGATAGCAGCAAACGCGGCGAAGGCGAGGCGGCGCGCGAAATCGTGATTGGGGCATGATGCAGGAAAACGTCCGCCTTCAATATCGTGCGTCCTTCGAGGCTCGCTGCGCTCGCATCTCAGGATGAGGACGGTTGTGCATCCCCGGCAATCTCGTGGGCTGGAGGGCCGTTCTGTCGTCGTGCATCGAGCCTACGACGCAATGGGTCCGATCAACCACCTTCCTCATCCTGAGGTGCGAGCGGAGCGAGCCTCGAAGGACGCACAGGCATCTTTTGGGCGCATAAACCTGACGCTACAGCCAGTCGGGAATCGAATCCATACCGATCAGATCGTCGTAGGTGGGGCGGGGGCGGACGACGTGGAAACGGTCGCCGTTGACCAGGACCTCAGGCACCAGAAGCCGGGTGTTGTAGGTCGAGGCCTGTACCGCGCCGTAGGCGCCTGCGGTGGCGACATAGACGAGGTCGCCTGACGCCAGCTTGGGCATGTCGCGGCCGTGACCTATATAGTCCCCCGTCTCGCAAACGGGGCCGACCACGTCGGCAATCAGGCGCGGCGCATCGGCCGGCTGCTCGACCACCGGCCGGATATCGTGGAACGCATCGTAGAGCGTCGGGCGGATCAGGTCGTTCATCGCCGCATCGACGATCAGGAAGTTCCTGGCGTCGCCTTCCTTCAGATAGATGACCTTGCTGACGAGGATGCCGGCATTGCCTGTGATCAGCC
>JAEWFU010000043.1 GCA_023388675.1 Pseudomonadota bacterium
GCCTCGTCCATAACCCTTTATGACGAGAAGAGCCTGATGTTGCTGCGGGGTCAGGCCGATCTTCCTGGCTTCGTTTTCGCTGAACTCAAGAAAGCAGCGAAGGGCAAATCTGAATTCCGCCAGAGCGGTATAATCGGCCTGTTTCAGTTTCGGATTATGCATTTCCAGAACCAGAGTTTCCGACGGGCCTTTGCTGTCGCGAGGACCGAACCTATCGGAACTGCGGTTGCAAACAAGTTCATGAAACCGGAAACAGCCGGGACTGCCGGCGCGATCGTCAGCTTTCCGTTTGATTTATGGCAATCGGCTCCTCTGGCCGCTCCTTGGCGAGGAATTCGGACTTGATCCATTCGGCATATTTGCCCTGAACGATGCCATTTTCAGCGGAACACTCGTTCGGACCCGTTTCGACATAGGCCGACACACCGTCGTTGCAGCCTGCCGATCTGAAATGCGTGACCCGCGACCACGCGCCTTGCGTTTCGTAGACGTATAGCGATTCGCGAAAGAAGAAGCGTCCCGTCACGCCGCATGCCTCGGAAGGACATGTATGGCGCTCCGGGGCTTCGGCCGCCACCCACATGCGCATGTCGGCCCATGCGACGGAATCCACGTATCCCGACAGGGAGATCAAGGTGCATGTGAGAATGATCCTTCTCATCATCGTGTTTGCTCCCTTTCGCCGGCCGGCAGAACCTGTGTCTGCCGTCGAAGGCTTCGTGTCGATTGCCGTGAAACTTCTCTTCCGGCCGGGGCATTTTCAGCCGTTCAAAACTATATCGTTCACCGATATGGTTTTGAACCCTCGAACTGAAAATCGCGGGGAGGGAAATTCAAGCTGGAGGAACGCCGGCATTGCTGTGGCGTTTTTCCTCTCCTTCTGGTGAAAGGGTGATCGTGAAGCGGCCGGGTGAGGGGATACCGCGGGACAGGTGCTATTTCCTAGACCGGGCCGTGCCACATGATTGTCTGGCCAATGGGGTCCCGGCTCTTCCTCGCTATGCTCGGTCGGCCGGGATAACGGGGAGCGTCCAATCCCATCCGGTTCAGCGCGCAACGCTGGCTCCATGGGCAAACCCAGCGCCCCCGCTCCTGGCTCGAAAGACACCTGTTCCCCTTTCAGCGTCTTGGCGGGTCCCACGGCAACAGTTCGCGCCCCGTTTCATCCACCTCCCTGAAAAGTCCGCTTACCCTTCCGGCATCGCCTTCAGGGAACCCGAATGCGCACCGGGTATTCGGGGAAGGCGGCGGTGTCCGGGTCGGTCGCGCCAACGGTAGCGCGGCTTGGTGGGATGAGACCTGCCCCAGACCCGGGCCTCGGCGATGGTCCGGCCGTGCTCAGCGCCCGTCCCACCGCGCCGCAGGTGAACGCACCGGCGGGGCGCGAACGTCGCGCCACGTATCTGCTATTCGGAAGGCCCGGCCTCGCGCCCCGCTTCCCGTTCTTTGACAATGGCCAGACCGACAACGGGGTGTGGCGACGACGGAGCGCAGCAACGGCAAAGCTCGGCGTCATCCCGGCCAAGGGAGCGTCAGCGA
Organism: Pseudomonadota bacterium; assembly: GCA_023388675.1. Taxonomy (GTDB): domain Bacteria; phylum Pseudomonadota; class Alphaproteobacteria; order Rhizobiales; family Rhizobiaceae; genus Aerobium. Next base: position 1,540 of record JAEWFU010000043.1, read on the forward strand.
CCGCTGAGCCGGGACCCATTGAGCAGCGCGGCCGGGTTGCGGGTTCGTAGTGAGGTCATTGAAACGCGCCACGACAAGAGCGGGGCCGTGCTCGACGATGATCTGGCCAATGGGTCCCGGATAGCCTTCGCTGCGCTCCGGCTTCCGGGATGACGGTGGCAGGCAGGCCGCAAGCCCGCGATTGCGAGCCGCCGGTCGTCCGGCGCCCTCGCGGAGCGTCAGCGAGCCGAAGGCGAGCAGTGCGGCGCGTGAGCGAAAGCTGAAGCCCGCGATTGCGAGCCGCCGGTCGTCCGGCGCCCTCGCGGAGCGCCAGTGAGCTGAAGGCGAGCGATGCGGCCCGCGAGCGAAGACTTACGCCCCCGAGCGCTCCATGCCGAGGCGGGCGATGCAGCGCAGGTCGTCGATGGGGTTGAGGCCGCCATTGCGCTCGTAGTGCCAGAAGGTCCAGCCGTTGCACGCGTCCAGTCCCTGCACGGCCGCGCCCACCTTGTGGATCGACCCTGAGGCTGTGTCGCAGGCAAGCGTGCCATCGGCGCGCACCCGGGCGCTCCAGCGCCGCTTGGCGTCGTAGAGCGTCGCGCCCGGCTTCATGAGACCGCTGTCCAGCAGGCTGACGAAGGCGACGCGCGGCTCGGTGCGCTTGCTGGTCATCACCGAAAGCTCTGCCTCGCCTAGCGGGCGTACGGCGGAGATGCGGTCGAGTGCTGCGTCGATATAGGCCTGCTCACGCTCGACGCCGACGAAGTGACGGCCAAGCCGCTTGGCGACCGCGCCGGTGGTGCCGGAGCCGAAGAACGGGTCGAGCACCACGTCGCCCGGCTTGGACGAGGAAAGCAGCACGCGCGCCAGCAGCGCTTCCGGCTTCTGGGTTGGATGAACCTTGGCGCCGTTCTCGTCCTTCAGGCGTTCCGCCCCGGTGCAGATCGGAAACAGCCAGTCGGAGCGCATCTGAACGTCGTCATTGGCGGCCTTCATCGCTTCGTAATTGAAGGTGTAGCTCTTCGCCTTGGCGTCGCGCGAGGCCCAGATCATCGTCTCGTGGGCGTTCTGGAAGCGGCGGCCGCGGAAGTTCGGCATCGGGTTGGTCTTGCGCCACACCACGTCGTTGAGGATCCAGAAGCCCAGGTCCTGCATCGTCGCGCCGACGCGGAAGATGTTGTGATAGGAGCCGATCACCCAGATCGTGCCGTTGGGCTTGAGAACCCGCCGCGCGGCCAGAAGCCAGGCGCGGGTGAAGGCGTCATAGGCCGCGAAGCTCTCGAATTGGTCCCAGGCATCGTCGACCGCGTCGACTTTCGACTGGTCCGGCCGGTGCAAATCGCCCTCGAGCTGAAGGTTGTAGGGCGGATCGGCGAAGATCACGTCGACCGATTTTTCCGGCAGCCGTTCGAGCGCCGCGACGCAGTCGCCCTTCAGGATGGTGTCGAGCCAATGGGCGGCGGGGGCGGCATGGGAGAGGTCGTCGAGGAGACGCAGGGCAGACATGATACACCGGATACGCGGGGTTACTGTTTACTTCGCGTTATGGTTACCGCAGCGCGTAAATATTTAATGAAGCGGCGATTGAGAGGGCGGGGCGGATTTGCCGTTTTGGCCGGCATGGTGTAAGCCCCGCGCCTTCATTGGCTGGCCTTGGAGAGCGCTGAAGGATGTCCGGTATCGATCTCGTCATTTTCGATTGCGACGGCGTGCTCGTCGATTCCGAGATCATCGCGGCGCGGGTCGAGGCCGAATTGCTGACCGCGGCAGGCTACCCGATCGAGGCCGAGGAACTCGCCCGGCTCTATTCGGGCCTCACCTTCAAGGACATCATGCTGCGCATCGAGCAGGAATCGAAGCAGCTCTTCCAGGCGAGCCTGATCGCCGAGGCCGAGGATCTGGTGGATCGCCGCCTGCGCGCCGAGGTTCGCGCCATCGACGGTGCCGCCGAGGCGGTCGCGTCGGTGAAGGGCAAGCGCTGCATCTGCTCCAATTCGGGCACTGAGCGCCTGCGCGCGATGCTCACCCGGACGCATCTGCTGCCCTTCTTCGACGGTGTGGTGTTTTCCTCTCTCGATACGCCGTCGGCCAAGCCGAAGCCCGCGCCGGACGTCTTCCTCTACGGCGCGGAGCGGATGGGCGCCGACCCGGCCAGGACCTTCGTCGTCGAGGATTCCGTGCACGGCGTCGCCGGCGCGAAGGCCGCCGGCATGAGGGTTATCGGTTTCACCGGCGCTTCACACAGCCATCCCGGCCATGCCGACCTCCTGATGGAGGTAGGCGCCGAAACGGCCATCCGCCGCTGGGCCGATTTCGCGCCCATGCTGGCAGCACTGTCCGAATGGTCGGAAGACGCCTGAGGCTAGCGTCTTGCGTTCGAGGTCTCGTCGAAACCGACGAGGACGCGGATGTTGCGCCCGGTCGGGTTCGGCATCGAAATGCTGGAGTCGTTGAACACGAACTGCGTGGCGCCCGCGATGTCGGTCACGTTGACCTGATGCATCTTCACGTCCGACTGGATCTGCTCGGTGTCGCGGAAGACCGTGACGCGCAGCGGCAGGTTGACCTGGCCGGCGCTGCCCTGTGGACCGGGAACCACCCGCCCGGCGACTGCAATGGTCATGCTCATGATGCCGCCCTGATAGGTGCAGCTTCGCGTCGTGTCGCTGATCGACGCCTGGTAGATCACGGCAGAGGGATCGTCCACGGCGTTGCGCTGGTAGGTCGTGTGGACCGCGCCATCGCTGCGCAGCGCGACCGACGGGCAGTAGGCCAGCAGTTCCTGCTGGGTCACCCGTGTGTCGGGCGCGGCGGCCGGCTGCGCGTTTCCGCGCCCACCGAGATTGAGCGCGCCAAGCGTGTCGCCGGACTGGCATCCGGAGACGGCGAGTATAAAGCCTGCCGCGGCGATACCCGCCAGCTTTCTGCGTTCAAACAAACTGACAGCCATAAACTGCACTTCCCTCATGCAAAGCTGGCGTTCTATACCAACGCCGCAATGAAAATGCGACCATTGGATTGCGGTTTTTCCGTAGCCGGTTTCCAGGTCCCGACGATGGACGAGCGATCATGCGTTATGTGAGCACCAGGGGCAGCGCGCCCGCACTCGGTTTCCGCGATGTGCTGCTGGCTGGGCTGGCCCGGGACGGCGGGCTGTATGTGCCGACAGAATGGCCGAAGTTCAGCGAGGCCGAAATCCGCGCCATGCGTGGTCTCCCTTATCCCGATCTGGCAGTGCGGCTGCTCACGCCGTTTCTCGGGGGCGAGATCGACGAGGCGACCTTCACCCGCATTGTCCGCGAAGCCTATGGTACTTTCCGCCACGAAGCCGTCTGTCCGATCGTCCAGACCGGGCCCAACGAATTCGTGCTGGAACTCTTTCATGGGCCGACGCTGGCATTCAAGGACGTGGCGATGCAGCTTCTCGCCCGCCTGATGGATCATGTCCTGGCGGAGCGCGGCGAGCGGGCGACGATTGCCGGCGCGACGTCGGGCGACACGGGCGGCGCGGCCATCGACGCCTTCGCCGGTCGCGACCGCACCGACATCTTCATCCTGTTCCCGCATGGCAAGGTCTCGCCGGTTCAGCAGCGGCAGATGACGACCTCGACGGCGCCCAATGTTCACGCCATCGCCATAGAGGGCAATTTCGACGATTGCCAGGACCTCGTGAAGGGCATGTTCAATCACCATGCCTTCCGCGACCGGGTGCGGCTTTCGGGAGTGAATTCGATCAACTGGGCGCGCATCATGGCCCAGATCGTCTACTACTTCTCGTCGGCGATTTCTCTCGGCTCGCCCGACCGCGCGGTCTCGTTTACAGTTCCCACCGGCAATTTCGGCGACATCTTCGCCGCTTATGCGGCCAAGCGCATGGGATTGCCGATCGACCGTCTGGTGATCGCCACCAACGACAACGACATTCTGGCGCGCACGCTTGCGACCGGCACTTACGAGACCCGCGGTGTCATGGAGACCACGTCACCGTCCATGGATATCCAGGTCTCGTCCAATTTCGAGCGGCTGCTGTTCGAGGCGTATGGGCGCGACGCGGACAGTGTCGTGCGTGCGATGCAGGGGCTGCGCCAGTCCGGCAGCTTCGAGGTCGGCAAACAGGCGCTCGATGCGATCCGCACCGAATTCGCTGCCGGCCGCTCGTCGATGGCCGAGACGGCCGACACCATCCGTACCGTGCTTTCGAACTCCGGCTACCTCATCGATCCCCACACGGCCACGGCCATGAGGGTCGCCCGCGAGAAGGCCGGGCCGGCAACCCCGATGGTCGTGCTTTCCACAGCCCATCCGGCAAAGTTCCCGGCGGCCGTGGAGGCGGCATGCGGCGTGTCTCCGGCCTTGCCGGCCTGGCTCGGCGACCTGATGGAACGTTCCGAGAAATTTGCGGTGCTTCCATCCGATCCGAAAATGTTGGAAGATCATATAGGCCGCCTGTCCAGAGCGGCCCTCGAGAGTTCAGGGAGTTAAGTCTATATGGGTGTTGAGGTAAGCCGTCTGTCGAACGGCCTGACGGTCGCCACCGAAACCCTTCCCCACATCGAGTCCGTTGCCCTTGGCGTCTGGGTCAAATCCGGCGCCCGCAACGAACGCGACGACGAGCACGGTCTGGCGCATCTGCTGGAACATATGGCCTTCAAGGGCACCAGCGGCAGAAGCGCATGGAGGATCGCCTCCGAGATCGAGGATGTGGGCGGAGAGATCAACGCGGCGAC
>JAEWFU010000089.1 GCA_023388675.1 Pseudomonadota bacterium
TCGCTTCCGAACGCGAGATCAGGCAGCGTGAGATCGAACGCCAGCGCGCGATCGACTCTGCCGAAATCACCACGCGAGAGGAGATCGAGAAGGCCCGCATCGCGCAGGAGCGCGCGATCAAGGAAGCGCGTATCGACAACGAAAAGGAGACGCAGACCCGCGAGATTTCACGCCAGCGGGAAGTCGAGCAGGCCGAGATCGCGGCAAAGGAGTCGACCGAGAAGGCGCGCATCGAACAGGAGCGTGCAGTCGCCGAAAGCCGCATAACGACCGAGCAGGACATCCGCCGGCGCGAGATCGAGCGCAGCCGCGCCATCGAGGAGGCAGAGATCGCCTCACGTGAGGCGACCGAGAAGTTGCGAATCCTCGAAGCTGCCAACACAAACGAGGAGCGCATCGAGACGGACCGCAAGATTCGCGAGCTGGAGATCGGCAAGCAGAAGGCGCTGGAGGAAGCCGAGATCGCCGCGGGACAGGCCACGGAGGCAGCCCGGATCGCGCGCGAAAAGAAGATCGCCGCCGAACGCATCGCCTACGAGCAGGAAACGCGCGAACGCGAGATCGCGCGCAACCGTGCCGTCGACCAGGCCGACATCTCGGCACGCGAACTCATCGAAAGCGCGCGCATCGAGGTCGAGGCGAAGATCGAGCGCGAGCGCATCGAGACCGAACGCGGAACGCGCGAGCGCGACATCGAGCGCAGGCAGATGCTGGACGAGGCGCAGGTGGCGGCCGACGAGGCGGTCGAGGCCGCCCGCATCGCGCAGAGAAAAATGCTCGACTTCGAGCGCATCACCGCCGAGCAGGAGACGCGGGAACGCGAGATCGAGCGCGAGCGGATCGTCGAGGAGGCGAGCGAACGACGCATCGTCGAGCTTGCTGCCAGGAAGAGCGAACGCGCCGAAGCCGACGCCAAGGTGCGGCAGGCCGAAATCACGGCGCAGCGCGATGTCGAGCGAAGCGACATCGCGCGCCAGCAGGTGCTGGATGCAGCGAAGCTGGAGCGTCAGCGCGCGCTGGAGCAGCTCGAGATCGCCCGTGTGCAGACACTTCGCGAGGCCGAGATTGCTTCGAAAGAAGAGATCGAACGCGCGCGCATCGCGTCCGAGCGCGGTCTCGACGAGGCCCGCATCGGTCACGAGACGGAGCGGCGTCGGCTGGAGGTCGAGCGCGAGCGCAATATCGAAAGCGCGCAGATGGAAAAGGCCATCGTGCTCTACCGGAAATCGCTGGAGGAATCGGCAGCGCGTGCCGAGGCCGACATTGCGAGGGCCCGCGCGGCCGAGGCCGAGGAGCAGATCAAGACCGCCCGCGAGACCGAGGAAGCCAACCGCCGCAAGAGCGTCGATGTGCTGATGGCGGAGAAGCGCGCTCAGGAGGAAAAGATCGCCGCCGAGGCCGAGAAGGTCCGCCGTGCGGTCGAGGCCGAAGCGCAGAAGCTGCTCAACGAGGCCGAAAACGTGCTGTCCGATCCGGCGCGTCACTCGCTGTTCCGCCGCAAGCTGCTGGAGCATGTCGAGGGCATCGTCTCGGCTTCCGTCAAGCCGCTGGAGAAGATCCAGGACATCCGCATCATGCAGCTCGACGGCATCGCTGGCGGAAACGGCGGCGAACGCGCCAACATGACCGACGAGGTCATCAACTCGGCGCTTCGCTATCGCGTCCAGGCGCCGCTGGTCGACAGCCTGCTCGCCGATATCGGCATCGAGGGCGGCAATCTGACGAAGCAGGGCGGTCTGATCCGCGAGGCGTCCGACCTGACGCGCATCGCCGGCGAGGTGCAGAAACAGCAGCGCTCTGGAGGTGACGGCGGCTCCAGCGATGGCGGCAGCGGGTCCGATGGCGGCGGCAAATCGTCGTCCGGTTCGCGGTCGAAGAAATAGGAGCCGGCAATGCCAAGGGTATTCGTCTCCACTGTCATCGATGCGCCGCCCGCCAGGGTTTGGGAACGGATCAGGGATTTCAACGCGCTGCCGCGCTGGCATCCCCGCATCCGGGAAAGCCGCATCGAAAACGGCGAGCCTTCCGACAAGGTCGGCTGCGTGCGCGATTTCACGCTGCAGAACGGCGACCGGCTGCGTGAAAAATTGCTCGGTCTGTCGGACTACGACATGTTCTGCACCTACGCGATCCTCGAAGGGCCAATGCCGCTGACCGACTATGTCGCGACTTTGCGGCTGACGCCGGTAACGGATGGCGACCGCACCTTTGCCGAATGGTCGGCCGAGTTCGAGTGCGCCGACGAGGTGGCCGACGATCTGGTCAGCGGCATCGGCGGCAACGTCTTCCAGGGCGGCTTCGACGCGCTCAAGCGGCACTTCGGGGGATAGGCGGATGTTCGCTGATGCTTTCTCCCTACATTGCCCCCCTCTGTCCTGCCGGACATCTCCCCCACACGGGGGGGGATCGGGAGCTTCACACTCGCCGCTCCCTCTCCAACGCTGGAGATTGGCGAAAGATCGGCGAACGGCCGATCTCCCCCCTTGTGGGGGAGATGTCCGGCAGGACAGAGGGGGGCGTGAAGGAACGCAGAGCAATCGGGAGTTGCTATCACCCAAAGAGATCGCCCCATGGTGAAGATCGTCAAATCCACCATCATGGAAGCGCCCGTCGAGGCCGTGTGGGAGGTGCTGCGCGACTTCAACGGCCACGATCAGTGGCACCCGGCGGTCGCCGACAGCCACATCGAGCGCGGACAGCCCTCCGACAAGGTTGGATGCGTCCGCCGTTTTCATCTGGCTGACGGCTCGGAGCTGCGCGAACAGCTTCTGACCATGTCCGACATCGACATGGCGTTCTCCTACTGCCTGCTCGATACGCCGATCCCGCTGCTCAACTACGTCGCCCATGTCCGGCTGATCCCGGTGACCGACGGCGATATGACGTTCTGGCACTGGGAGTCGCGCTTCGACACGCCGCCGGGCCGCGAGGCCGAACTGCAGAAGCAGGTCGGTGAGGAAATCTACGAGGGCGGCTTTCACGCCGTCCGCGCCTTCATGGGGCTCGCGCCCGCATCGCAGGGAGGGGCCTGATGCCCGTGAAAGTGGAGACCTACGATCGCGTCGAGGAGGCCGCGCGCGCCCTGTCGGCAAGCCGCTCGGCGCGCTTACTGGGTGGCGGCACGCTTGTGATGCGGGCGGTGAATGCCGGTGATCAGTCGTTCGATACGATCATTCGACTGCGCGATCCGGATTTTCGGACGATCAGGATGCAGGGCGACGGTCTCGTCATCGGCGCCGGCGTCACCATGGCCGCACTTGCCGCCAGTCGCGATGCGGCATTCCTAGCTCCTGTAGCGCGAGTGATCGGCGGCCCGGCCATCCGCAACATGGCGACCGTTGGCGGCAATCTGTTCGCTACCGGCAATTACGGCGATCTCGCCGTGGCGCTGCTGGCGCTGGGCGCCACGGTTCAGCTTGCCGGCAGCGGCAGCCGCAGCATCCCGATCGACGAGTTCCTGCGCGACCGCGAGCGCCACGCAACCTCACTTGTCCAGTCCGTCACCGTGCCGCGGCCGCACGACCCCGCCGCGTTTCGCTTCGCCAAGGTCAGCCGCGTCAAGCCAAAGGGTGTGTCGCTGATGTCGATCGCGGCACTTCTGCCGCAGTCGGGCGGGCGCGTGCAGGGCGCACGCATCGCCTATGGCGCGATGGGACCTGTACCGCTGCGTGCGACAGCGGTCGAACGTGCGCTTGAAGGACAGGCGATCGATGCCGCCGCCCTCGATCGGGCGGCCACGCTGGCGGTCGAGGGCATTGCGCCGCCGACCGACGCGCTCGCCTCGTCCTGGTATCGGGCGGAGGTAGCCGGTGTGCATCTGAAACGGCTCCTGGCCGGGGAACGGAGATAGGCATGGCGAAGAAACCGGTCCAGTTTCGTCTCAACGGCTCGGAAAAGGCGGTGTTCGTCGACGACGGGCAGAATCTCCTCGACGTACTGCGTCGCGGCGTCGGCGACCTGACTCCGAAATATGGCTGCGGGCAGGGAACCTGCGGCACCTGCACGGTGCTGATCGACGGGGAACCGCATCTGTCATGCCTGACGCTGGCGGAAACCATCGACGGACGGCAGGTCTCCACCACCGCCGGGCTTGCGCGCGGCAGCGAGCTTCATCCGCTGCAGGCTGCCTTCATGGACGGGTTTGCCGCCCAGTGCGGCTATTGCACGCCGGGCATGCTGATGGCGGCAAGCGCGCTTCTGGAGCGCAACCCCGACCCGTCGCGCGAAGACGTGGTGGAAGCCATCTCCGGCAATATCTGCCGCTGCACCGGCTACGAGCCGATCATCAACGCGA
>JAEWFU010000128.1 GCA_023388675.1 Pseudomonadota bacterium
GCATGTCCGCGCCGCCGATCGGAATGATGAGCAGTATGCCGAGCAGCAGCGACAGCAGCACGATCAGCCAGAACACCGTCGTCGACTGGGTCGTCACCATCATGATGACCAGTACCACCAGCGCGATGCCGATGCCGGCATTGATCACGTGGCGCATGGGCAGCAGGATCGGCTTGCCAGACATGCGGCCGTCGAGCTTCAGGAAGGCGATGACCGAGCCGGTGAAGGTGACGGCACCGATGGCGACGCCCAGGCTCATCTCGATGATGGCCTGCGTGTGGATGTCACCCACGATCCCGATGCCGAAGCTTTCCGGGGCATAGACGGCGGCTGCCGCGACCAGAACCGCGGCGAGACCGACCAGCGAATGAAAGGCTGCAACGAGCTGCGGCATCGAGGTCATAGGAATGCGGCGTGCGATCACCGCACCGGCGCCTCCGCCGATCGCAAGACCGGCGAGGATCAGCGCGAAACCCGATGGTGAAGGAATCGCCAGGGCCAGCGTCGTGAGCACGGCAATGGTCATGCCGATCATGCCGTAGACATTGCCCTGGCGGCTGGTGGTCGGGTGCGACAGGCCCCGCAGCGCCATGATGAACAGCACGCCGGAGACGAGGTAGAGGAAGGAGGCGAGATTTTCGCTCATCTGTCAGGCCTCACTTCTCTTTTTTCTTGTACATCGCCAGCATGCGCTGGGTGACGAGGAAGCCGCCGAAGATGTTCACCGAGGCGAGGATGACAGCGATGAAGCCGAAGCCCATCGCCGCGCCCGACACCGAGATGCCGACCGCGAGCAGAGCACCCACGATGATGACGGAGGAGATCGCGTTGGTCACGGCCATCAGCGGCGTGTGCAGCGCCGGCGTCACCGACCAGACGACATAGTAGCCGACGAAGATCGCCAGCACGAAGATCGCGAAGCGGAAGATGAACGGATCGACGCCGGTTGCCGCGTGGGCGCCGGCGGCGATCGCATCGGCCGCCTGCGCCGCCTTCTCGTCCTGGAAGGCCAGGCGCACGGCGGCGGCAGCCTGCTCGAGCTGCTCGATGGCGCGTTCCAGAGTGCCGTTCTCTTCCATCACGCACCTCCCTTGGTTTTGGGTGCCGCGGGTTTACGGGCCGCCGGCTTGCGCGGCGCGGCGGTCTTCTTCGCCGCCGCAGTCTTGGCGGGCGACGCCGGCCCGGTCGCCGGGTCATCCCCCCGATTCTGCCCGGGCGTGATCGTCCTGGTCCGCGCTCGGGGCTTGGCGGCCGCCGGTTCCGCGCCTGCAGCCGGGGCTGCGGCAGCGAACGCGGCATGCACCACCTTGCCGCCATGGGTCAGCAGCGTCGCCTTGACGAGCTCGTCGTCCGGATTGACGACCACGGCCTTGGTCTCCTTGTCGATCATCGTCTCGAGGAACGCATAGAGGTTCTTGGCGTAGAGCAGCGACGACGACGCGGCGACACGGCCAGGCACGTTGAGATGACCGACGATCTTGACGCCGTTGGCCGTGGTCACGACCTTGCCCGGCGCCGAACCTTCGACATTGCCGCCGCGCTCGACCGCGAGGTCGACAATTACCGAACCCGGCTTCATCGAGGCGACCATCGCCGCCGAGATCAGCTTCGGCGCGGGGCGCCCGGGGATCAGCGCGGTGGTGATGACGATATCCTGCTTGGAAATGTGGTCCGCGGTCAGCGCGGCCTGCTTGGCCTGGTATTCCTTCGACATTTCCTTGGCGTAGCCGCCGGCGGTCTCCGCGGCCTTGAACTCCTCGTCCTCGACGGCGAGGAACTTCGCGCCCAGCGAAGCGACCTGCTCCTTGGCCGCCGGCCGCACGTCGGTCGCCGTCACAACGCCGCCGAGACGCCTCGCCGTCGCGATCGCCTGCAAACCGGCCACACCGACGCCCATGACGAATATCTTGGCAGCCGGCACCGTGCCTGCGGCCGTCATCATCATCGGCAGGGCGCGGTCATATTCGGCAGCCGCGTCGATGACGGCCTGATAGCCGGCGAGGTTCGCCTGCGACGACAACACGTCCATCGATTGCGCGCGCGTGATGCGCGGCATGAATTCCATGGCGAAAGCGGAGATGCCGGCCCTGGCCATAGCCGCGACAGCCGCATCGTTGCCGTAAGGGTCCATCGATGCGAGCACCAGCGCGCCCGACTTGTAGCCCTTCAGTTCCGCATCGGTCGGTCGGCGGACCTTGAGCACCACGTCGGCCTTGCCCGCATCCGAAGACTTGCCGATCGAAGCGCCTGCGGCAACGAAGTCGGCATCGGGTATGCGCGAGCGCTGCCCCGCGTCCTTTTCGACGACGACGTTGAAGCCCAACCCGGACAGCCGTTTCACCGTATCGGGCGATGCCGCGACCCTCGCTTCCGCTACGTCAACCTCTTTCGGCACGAATATCGTCTGTCCCACCGGCAAATCCTTTCGGTTGGAACCTCACCCCCGACAAGCGGCAGTCCCCGCGCGGGACCGCCGAAAGCAACGCCCCGTCGCTGCCGCGCTAGCGCAGCAGATATGCGCCGACGGCGCTGATCAGGATAAAGAGGATCGTGGCTGAGAAGAAGCCGGCGCTCGTGAAGAAGCCGAACGCCATCGCGATGAGCAGCGCGACAGTGATGAGCGACACGTATTTCGTGATGCCGAGGAACAGAGAATACGTCTTCTCGTGCTCGGAATAGTCCATCTCGGCGCCCATTTCGACCGGACCGGTCGGTGTGTTGTCTGCCATCGCAGGAATCCCTCCGGAAATGCTATCGAGCGCTGATACCTAAATCAGCGCCCGAGGGCAATGGGAGGAATGTCGCGGCACCCTATGCCGACCGCCTCGACATCGCACCAGCGAAAGCCGCCAGCGCGACTGCGCAGAGCAGCAAGCCGCCCAGCATGAAGGTCGGCGGATAGCCATAGGCGTCGACGACGGGCTGGCTTGCCACCGGCGACAGAAACTGGCCGAGAAAGATGCTGGAAACGAGCCCGCCTGAAAGCCTCCCCCGGAGATGCACCGGCGCCGCCGCCAGTAGCGTGGTGCTCAGGTTCGGCATCACCAGCCCGAATCCGACGCCGGAGAAAATCATCGCAGCGACAAGCAGCCCAAGATTCGGCGCGATGCCCTGCAGCAGCATACCCAGCCCCATGATCGAGAAGCCGGCGCCAAACAGCACCCAGGTCGACAGTCGCTGCCGTAGACGTCCGAAGGCGAGTGATCCCGGCAGCACGCCCAGCGTTGACGCGCCGAAGGCAAGCGCGATCGTCGTCGGCGTGCCGTTATAGGTTTCCGCGATCAGGAACGGGGACTGGGTTGGAAGGATCATGTAGAGGAGCGGGCAAAACAGCGCGAGCGCATAGACCGCCATGACGACGCCCATGCTGGCCTCCTCACCGCCCGGTACAGTGCTGGCGGCCTGCGCTTCCGAGCGTGGGCGGTGGGGAACGAACAGCCAGAAGGCAAGCACCAGCGGCGCAGCGGCCAGATAGATCAGGAACGCACCACGCCAGTCCATCTCGGCAAATACCCCGGCCATGAGGATCATGCTCAGCGCCACCATCGAATTGGCCCCGACCTGTCTGCTCATGATCGCCCCGCGCCCCTCCGGTTCGAACATGTCCCCGATCAGGGAGGTGAAACCCGCCATCAGGAATGCAACCGACAGCCCGAGTCCGGCGCGAGTGGCAAGTAGAACCTCGAGGCTGTCAGCGACCGAGCCGGCAGCGCCGAAGACGACAAAGGCGGCGAGCGACCAGAACACCACCGGCCAGCGGTCGAGTCTGTCGAGGACAAAGCCGGCCAGCGGCGCGGTCACCGCGATGACGAGAGCCGGCAACGTGACGATGAGCCTCACGAGATAAGCCGCGCCCGCCTGCCCGGCGAAATGCGCCTCGATCGCAGGCAGTGCAGGTGCCACGACCGCCGTTGCCATCACGACGAGCGAGCCAACAAGCACCAGGGTGGCCTGGGTCGCCCGACCCGGCACCGAAGGCGCATGAACCGGAGCCGCCGTCACGTTTTCAATCTTGATGATCGCGTTCATGCCGCCTCTCCGAACTGGATCGCGTTGCGGGCTTTGGACAGCGCGTCCGCCCACCAGTGTAGCCTCGAAAGCAACGTTCCCATCGACCGCTCGGCCTCCGCCGGGTCCCGCAGCATTCCGTCGGGACCGAAGCGTTTCCATGCGCCCGCAAAACTGACAGTGTCGCGAACGCCTACGGTGTGAAGCTCCGCAAAGACCCCGCGCAGATGTTCTACTGCTCTGAGTCCACCCGAGATGCCCCCATATTAGACGAAGGCAACAGGCTTTGCGTGCCACTCCGTGCCGTAGCCATCGACGAGTTCCTTCAACGGCGCCGGAAAGGAATGATTGTATTCGGGCGTCACCACAAGGAAGGCATCGGCAGCATCCAGCCGCCTGCCGACAACCTCATATGCCTCGGCCTTGGCCGGATCGACCTCGATGAGGTCGTAGCGTCCGTCGGCTTCGATTTGCACAGCAGCCCACGCCGCCACGGCATCGCACAGCCTGCCTTCCCGCGTGCTGCCGTAGATGATCGCCAGTTTTGTCCTCTCCGTCATCGATCAGGCTCCTTCCGGGCTTAGGATCAGCGTGTTCTGGCCCGCGACGATCTTCCACCCGTCCACCTCCCGCGAGATGACGTAGATCGGCGCCGCGCCGGGCTCAGGCAAATCTCGGCCGTGCGTATCGGTCGGCACCTGCAGAAGATTGACGATCCCGACATCCGCTCGCACCGGCAGGACATCGATGATCTCGTAACGGGCGAAATTGGTCCTATTGCGCGCCATCATGGTCCGCGCCAGCTTCTCGATTTCCTGCCTGCCCCGCGCCCGCACGCCGAGCGCGTTCGTCCACGACGCATCGTCGGCAAGGTTGCGCGCCAGGGCGGTCGCATCCTTGGCATTGAACGCCTCCTGCATCGCGTTGACCAGCGCATGCGCCGCCGCCCTCAATTCCAGGGCAGGCTCCTGGACATATTTCTGGATTGCCGTCGCCATCGTCTCTCTCCTTGGTTTGCAATGGAACAGCCTCCCTGTTACAACCTCAACATTAGTTGAGGTCAATACCAAAATGCCAAACGAGGAAAAACCGCCTAAACCCCGTTCCTTTCCGCGCGATCTGAGCGTCGGCGAGGTTGCGGCCCGCAGCGGCGTGGCAGTGTCGGCGCTGCATTTCTACGAGCGGCAGGGTCTCATCCGAAGCTGGCGCAGCCAGGGCAACCAGCGGCGCTACCCACGCGAGGTGTTGCGCCGCGTGGCCGTCATCAAGATCGCCCAGCGCACAGGTATTCCGCTTGCTTCGATCAAACAGGCGCTCGCTGCCCTGCCCAACGAGCGCAC
>JAEWFU010000192.1 GCA_023388675.1 Pseudomonadota bacterium
GATGACCTCCTTCGTCTTCAAAATCCAGGCCAACATGGACCCGAACCACCGCGACCGTATCGCCTTCGTGCGCGTCTGCTCCGGCACGCTCCAGCGCGGCATGAAGGCCAAGCTGGTGCGCACGGGCAAGCCGATGAGCCTGTGCGCGCCGCAGTTCTTCTTTGCCCGTTCGCGTATTACCGCGGACGAAGCCTATGCCGGCGATGTCGTGGGCATCCCCAACCACGGCACGCTGCGCATCGGCGATACGCTGACGGAAGGCGAGGAAATCCTGTTCCGCGGCGTTCCGAACTTCGCGCCGGAAATCCTGCGCCGCGTGCGGCTCGGCGACCCGATGAAGGCCAAGAAGCTGAAAGAAGCCTTGCAGCAGATGGCCGAGGAAGGAGTCGTCCAGCTCTTTTCGCCCGACGATGGCTCGCCCGCCATGGTCGGTGTGGTCGGAGCGCTGCAGCTCGACGTGCTCAAGGAGCGCCTCAACGTCGAATACGGCCTGCCGGTCGACTTCGAAATGGCGCGCTTTACCGTCTGCCGCTGGATTTCGGCAGATAGCCGGGCGGAGCTCGAGCGCTTCATCGACGCGCATCGCGGCGACATCGCCCGCGACCTCGATGGCGCCCCGGTCTTTCTTGCGCCGCACGAATTCGGCCTCAACTATGAGGCCGAGCGCTGGAAGCAAATCCGCTTCGCCGCGATCAAGGACTACCAGGTTCGCGACGCGGCATAGCTACGGAAACAAAAGCGTGCCTGTGCGTTGTCCAGTTTCCGTCTGAGAGAACCGGCATGGACATCCTTCGCATACTGCTTTCGATCCTCGTTCCTCCGCTGGGTGTCTTTCTGACCGTCGGCATCGGCCTGCACTTCTGGCTGAACCTGCTTTTGACTCTGCTCGGTTACGTGCCTGGAATCGTGCATGCCGTGTGGGTGGTGTTGCGCAAATGAACACGGTGCCGCGCCTCAAACCGCCACCGCGAAGCGCTGCGCAGAAACGGGTCGACGAGGAATTTCCCGAGCTTGCCGATCTCGCGCTGCTGCTCGATTCGCGTTGGCGCATTCCCGGCACCGGCATTCGCTTCGGCCTCGATGCCGTCGCCGGTCTTGTCCCTGTTGTCGGCGACGGCGCCTCCGGCCTCATCTCCGCCTATGCGATCTACAAGGCCCAGCGCCTCGGCGCGCCGGGCCTTCTGCTGGCGCGCATGTTCGGCAATGTCGTGCTGGACACCGTGTTCGGCAGCGTTCCGATCCTCGGCACGATCTTCGATGTCGTTTACAAGGCCAACAACCGGAACGTGCGCCTGCTGCGCCGTCATCTGCAGGAGCGCGGCAAGCAACTGCCGCCGCCCGGGCCCGGCCAGGACGACTCCGAAGGCCGCTGAGGCGGGCATGAAAGGACTGGAACCGAATTCTCTGCATAGACGACTATTGAGAATCGCGTTCCGTTCGGCATCAAGTTTGGTTAGGCTATGCGCCTCGCCAGTCAATCGTCGACGTTCTATCTGTTCATGAACCAACCGCGAGAGGAGACGCCGCCATGGGCCTTCGCATCAACGACACAGCACCCGACTTTACCGCCGACACGACGCAGGGGCAGATCAGCTTTCATGACTGGATCGGCGACGGCTGGGCCGTGCTGTTCTCGCATCCGAAGAACTTCACCCCGGTCTGCACGACGGAACTCGGCACCATGGCCGGTCTCGAGGACGAGTTCCGCAAGCGTGGCGTCAAGATCATCGGTATCTCGGTCGATCCTGTGGAAAGCCACGCGAAGTGGAAGGACGACATCAGGACGGCTACGGGCTTCTCCGTCGACTATCCGCTGATCGGCGACAAGGACCTGAAGGTCGCAAAGCTCTACGACATGTTGCCGAGCGATGCCGGTGACAGCGCGGAGGGCCGCACACCCGCCGACAACGCTACCGTACGCTCGGTCTACGTGATCGGCCCGGACAAGAAGATCAAGCTGGTGCTCACCTACCCGATGACCACCGGGCGCAATTTCGACGAAATCCTGCGCGCGATCGATTCGATCCAGCTCACGGCCAAGCATCAGGTGGCGACGCCGGCCAACTGGAAACAGGGCGAGGACGTGATCATCACCGCAGCCGTTTCCAACGAGGACGCCACCAAGCGGTTCGGCTCCTACGAGACGATCCTGCCTTATCTGCGCAAGACCAAGCAACCCTCGGCCTGAACGGCACGACCGCAAGTTCCCGGAAGCGGCGGCGATGGCATCCATCGCCGCCGTTTTCGTGACGGGATTGCGATGGCGGACAGGCTCGGGCATGATCCGACACCGTCAGACATTGCCGGATAGATCACTCGGGGGGACTCTTGCACGCCGCAACTCGTGCCGTTACGGGCATCACGCGCCGCGCCGCCATCATCATGGCGGCATTCGTGCTTCTGGCCGGCTGCACGACGCAGTCGGTCATGCAGTCGGCGGTCGCGCCGTTGCCGTCGGAGAAATACGCAGCCATCGTGGTCGACGCGAATAGCGGGCGGGTGCTCTACGAGGACAATGCCCGTCAGCCGCGCTACCCCGCGTCGCTGACCAAGATGATGACGCTCTACATGTTGTTCGAGGCGATGGACGGCGGGCAGGTCAACGCAATGACGACCATTCCCGTTTCCGCCTATGCAGCCGCGCGTCCGCCGTCCAAGCTCGGTTTCAAGAAGGGCGAGAGCATCGATGTGCGCTCGGCGATTCTTGCGCTTTGCGTGCGGTCCGCCAACGACGTCGCTTCGGCCGTTGCCGAATATCTCGGCGGTAGCGAGGAGCGCTTCGCCGCGATGATGACGGCCAAGGCGCGTTCCCTGGGGATGCGCTCCACCACCTTCCGCAACGCCTCCGGCCTGCCGGATGCGGAACAACAGACCACCGCGCACGACATGGCGATCCTGGCCATGTCGTTGCGCAAGCGCTTTCCCCATTACTATCACTATTTCAGCAATCGCGAATTTGCCTATGCCGGCAAGGTCATTCGCGGCCACAACGACCTGCTGGGGCGGGTCGCCGGCGTCGACGGGCTCAAGACCGGCTATATCCGTGCGTCCGGCTTCAACCTGGCAACGTCGGTCGGGCGCGGGGGCCGGCGTATCGTTGCCATCGTCATGGGCGGCAAGAGCGCCGCCATCCGCAACGAACATATGGAACAGCTGATCGAGGTCTATCTGCCGCGCGCGTCGCAGGCGAGCGCCTCGCGCTGAGGAGAGCCGATGAAGCGGTCTGAAGTGAATGCGATTCTTGCCGATGCGGATGCCTTCATTCGGTCGTTCGGTTATGTCCTGCCGCCATTCGCCTATTGGTCGCCCGCGGAAATGAAGGAACGGCGTGCCGGGATCGGCGGCATTGTCGATGCGCGCCTCGGCTGGGA
>JAEWFU010000320.1 GCA_023388675.1 Pseudomonadota bacterium
GCGACTGGCGGCGGAAGCTTTCGCGGCGACGCTGCCCTCCGACTATGAGCGGGCATTGGAAATTCTCTCGGCGCTCGCCCCGCGCATCGGGCACGGCTTCGCCTCGATCACGCTGTGCGAATTCGTCATCGTGCGCGGTCTCGACGACTTCGACCGCTCGATGGATGCGTTGAAGCTGTTTACCCGGTACGGCTCGGCCGAGTTCGCGATCCGCCATTTCCTCAACCGTGACCTTCACCGCACGCTGGCGGTCATGCGCGAATGGTCGCTCGACGAGAACGAGCATGTTCGCAGGCTGGGCAGCGAGGGCGCGCGGCCGCGCCTGCCATGGTCGTTCCAGCTCAGGCCGATCGTCGAGGATCCCTCGCTTACATGGCCAATCCTGGAAGCGTTGAAGGCCGATCCGAGCCTCTATGTGCGCAAGTCCGTCGCCAACCACCTGAACGATATCAGCAAGGACCATCCGGCGTGGCTGGTCGAAAGGTTGGCGGGCTGGCCGCAGGAGGACGAACGCACGCGGTGGATCGTCAGGCAGGCGCTGCGCACGCTGATCAAGAAGGGCGACCGTGCGGCGCTGGCGCTGGTCGGCGCCGCAGAAAAGGTCGACGCCCTTGTCGAGGGCTTCGCGGTTACGCCGGCGCGCCTTGTCCTCGGCGACCGCCTTACCGTCGCCGCGACCGTCGTTTCGCAGGCGCGCGAGGCGCAGCAGGTCGTTGCCGATTATGCCGTCCATTATGTGAAGAAGAACGGTGCAGCTTCCCGCAAGGTCTTCAAGCTCAGGACCTTCGCGCTCGAACCGGGCGCGACGCAGCCGCTGTCGATTTCCCAGACGATCCGCGACTTCACCACACGGACGCATAACGCAGGCTTCCACAAGGTGGAACTGATGCTGAACGGCGAAACCGTGGCCGAAGGTGGGTTCGAACTGGCGCGGTGAGGTGCGTACCATCGGGACTGCACCTAACCGTAGTCAGGCTCACCGGGCCTGCTGGCTTATGGCTCTCGAACTCAGCGCGCCATCAGTTGGGCGAACCTCTGCAGGTACAAAGGCCATCCCTGATCGCCTGCAACACCGTCTCGCGCGCCTTCCCAGCCTTGCCCGTGACGTTCCAGTCCCCGGTGCTCGATCTCCACGCGGGTTCTTGTCTCCGTCTCGGCAGTGAACCGCACCTCCCATTCGCTTGCCTTCTCCGGATCGGTCTCGATCTGCCACCGCGGACTGATATCCCAACTCAGAAGCACCCGATGCGGCGGATCGTATGCCAGCACCCGCGCCCAACGGCATTCGCTGCCGTCGACACCGCGATCATAGATGAAGCCGCCGACTCGTGGCTCGAAGACGGTTTCAGCAATCGGTACCTGAAGCATGTTGTGTTCTCGGGGTTTGAAGTTACCGAATTCTTCGACGAATACCTTGAAGGCGTGTGACACGGGCGCATCGACCACGATGGATTGTTTCACTGAGGCTATCGCGACACGGGTGTTCATTTGGGCTCCTCCGACGATTGTTCGACAGTGATTTTGTAGGCTGCCAGCGTCTTGCTCCAGAACTGATCGATCCAGGCGCGCATTTGACCGAGACCGTGTGGGTCGATGTGGTAGATGTTGCTGGCGCCCTTCGGTTCGGCTCGCACGAGGCGCGATTCCCGCAATATCTTAAGGTGCTGGGAGACCGCCGACTGAGTGACGGATACCGCTTGCGTGATCTCCGCCACCGAGCGAGGGCGTTCGGCAACCAGCGAAAAAATGCGCCTGCGCGTGGGGTCGCCGAGTGCGGCCAATTGTGCATCATGATCAGTCATAACTAATGATTAGTGTGGACTGATGATATTGTCAAGCCGAACAACCTCTTTCAGTCGATATCGCCAGATCTCGTGGCGCAGCGTGTCGAGGATCACGGACAGGTAAAAGCGCTGTTGGCTTTTCTCGACATGGATCGACGCCGCCGCTATAAGCCCGCCGACCGAAGGAACCTCTTCACATGGCCGAAACGATCGAACAGGCGGTTTCACGCCGCCGGACCTTTGCCATCATCGCCCACCCGGACGCGGGCAAGACCACGCTGACCGAAAAGCTGCTGTTATTCGGCGGCGCGATCCAGCTTGCCGGCGAGGTGAAGGCCAAGAAGGACAAGATCCAGACGCGCTCCGACTGGATGAAGATTGAGCGCGAACGCGGCATCTCCGTCGTCACCTCGGTGATGACGTTCGAATATGGCGACAACGTCTACAATCTGCTCGACACGCCGGGCCACGAGGACTTTGCCGACGACACCTATCGCACGCTGTCGGCGGTGGATTCGGCCGTCATGGTCATCGACGCGGCCAAGGGCATCGAGCCGCGCACGCTCAAGCTGTTCGAGGTCTGCCGGCTGCGCGACATCCCGATCGTCACCTTCGTCAACAAGATGGACCGCGAGGCACGCGACACGTTCGAGATCCTTGACGAGATCGAGCAGAAGCTGGCGCTCGACACCGCGCCGATTACCTGGCCGATCGGCCAGGGCAAGACCTTCTCCGGCACCTATCATCTGGCGGAGAACGCCGTCCGCCGCGGCGATGACGAGGTCGAGCGGACGAAGGTCAACGGGCCGGATTCCAACCGTGTGGCGGGACTGCTTCCGGAAAACGAACGTCCTGCCTTCATCGAGGAACTGGAGCTGGCGCGCGAGGCTTGCCGGCCGTTCGATCTTGCAGCCTTCCGCGAGGGACATCTGACGCCGGTCTTCTTCGGCTCGGCGCTGCGCAATTTCGGCGTGCGCGACCTGATCGAGGCGCTGGGCGCCTGGGCCCCGGCGCCGCGCGCGCAGGAGGCCGACACCCGCCGCGTCGAGGCGACGGAAGGCAAGATGACCTCCTTCGTCTTCAAAATCCAGGCCAACATGGACCCGAACCACCGCGACCGTATCGCCTTCGTGCGCGTCTGTTCCGGCACGCTCCAGCGCGGCATGAAGGCCAAGCTGGTGCGCACCGGCAAGCCGATGAGCCTATCCGCGCCGCAGTTCTTCTTTGCCCGTTCGCGTATTACCGCGGACGAGGCCTATGCCGGCGATGTCGTGGGCATCCCCAACCACGGCACGCTGCGCATCGGCGATACGCTGACGGAAGGCGAGGAAATCCTGTTCCGCGGCGTTCCGAACTTCGC